>CAMWQY010000302.1 GCA_947176355.1 uncultured Porphyromonadaceae bacterium | reverse complement strand
TTCCTGCGCTAAGGGATTGCACTTCAACATACAAGAACAAGCGAAACTTAAATCAATGATTAATGATTAATGATTAATGATTAATGATCAATGATTAACTATGAACGAGCGTCTGAAGCTGAAAAGAGAAGGGCCACACTCTGAAGAAGGGTGTGGCCATAGTCAATTATTTGCGATAATCACTTTCTTTACTGATTATTTCTTGTTGGCGAAGAAACGTTGATAGAGACCATAGAAGCCTTGACCGTGACGTGCTTCGTCTTTAGCCATCTCGTGAACAGTGTCGTGGATAGCGTCAAGGTTAGCAGCCTTAGCATTCTTGGCGATTCTCATCTTGTCTTCGTTGGCACCAGCCTCAGCATGCATACGCTTTTCAAGGTTTGTCTTTGTATCCCAAACCATATCACCGAGGAGCTCAGCGAACTTAGCAGCATGCTCAGCCTCTTCGAAGGCGTAACGCTTGAAAGCATCAGCGATTTCAGGATAACCTTCGCGATCAGCCTGACGCGACATAGCGAGATACATACCAACTTCTGTACATTCTCCCATGAAATGGTTGTTGAGGTCTTTCTTCATTTCGTCGTCGACGTCTTTAGCAACGCCTACAACGTGCTCAGTGACGAACTTCAAGAGTTCAGCCTGATCGAGTTCTTTGAATTTAGATGCTGGAGCGCCACACTGCGGGCATTTTTCAGGAGCATTTTCGCCTTCTGCAACATAACCGCAGATGGTGCATATCCATTCTTTAGCCATAATTATTTCTTAATGTTTTTTAGATTTAACTTCGGATTATATACTGCCGACATCTTGTGCCGGTAAAAGTAGAACAAAGATATGTGATGGATGGTTTAGTTTTATTTGAAAAATATTTTTTTTTGACTAATTGGGCTGATTGGGCTTATTAGTCTAATTGGGCTGATTGGTCTAATTAGTGTAATTGGGCTAATTGGGATGATTGGGGATTTTTGGGGTGGCGAGTTCGTAGAAGGCAATGGCTGATGCGGCTGCTACATTCAGGGAGTCTACGCCATGGTGCATTGGTATCTTTACGACATAGTCGGCAGAATCTATCGTGGATATTGGCAAACCCTCCCCTTCAGTACCCATTACAATAGCGAGCTTAGGCTCTTGCTTCAGTATAGGATCGGAAATGTCGACAGAATTATGGCGGAGAGCCATTGCCACAGATTTGAAGCCATAACTGCGCAATTCGCTGATACCCCCCGGGAGTCTTGTCCAAGGAATCAGGAAAACAGACCCCATTGACACACGGATAGCCCTGCGGTTGAGAGGATCACAAGCAGTAGGAGTCAGAAGGACAGCATCCATACCTAAAGCGGCAGCAGAGCGGAATATGGAACCTATATTGGTGGTATCACTCACATCGTCGATGACCACTACCCTACCTGAATTCTTGCACAAGTTCTCCACAGAAGGAAGCGCCGGACGACGCATGGAGCAAAGCACCCCACGAGTGAGCGTGTAGCCAGTAATTGCGGCGAGCGTCTCTCGACTCCCGGTATAGACAGGGACATCGGGAATCCCTGCAATTATATCTGCAGCGTCACCGTCGATATGTCTTTTCTCGCATAATAGAGCTGTCGGAATCATTCCGGAATCAAGAGCCACATGAATCACTTTTGGGCTTTCGGCTATAAAAATCCCCTCTTCAGGATGAAGAGAATTGCGGAGCTGAGCTTCAGTCAGCCCCGCAAATACCTTAATGCGCGAATCTTCGACAGATGTAATCTCTATGGGATTCATCACATCAATTTCTTATAGCGAATCCTATGAGGAGTCTCTGCATCAATTCCATCACGCTTTTTTCGGAATTCCTCATAGTCAGAATAGCTACCTTCATAGAAAGTGATCTTAGAGTCACCTTCAAAAGCGAGAATGTGAGTTGCTATACGGTCGAGAAACCAACGGTCGTGGCTGATAACAACGGCACAACCTGCAAAGTTCTCCAGACCTTCTTCAAGGGCTCGGAGAGTGTTGACGTCAATGTCATTTGTCGGCTCGTCGAGCAAAAGCACATTTCCTTCTTCTTTAAGAGCCATAGCGAGGTGAAGACGATTGCGCTCACCACCTGACAAGACACCGATTTTCTTTTCTTGGTCGGCACCTGTGAAGTTGAACTTGGATAGATAAGCACGAGCATTCATATCTCTGCCACCCATACGGAAAGATTCCACACCTTGTGAAATCACTTCATATACACTCTTCTCAGGGTCGAGATCCTTGTGAGACTGGTCGACATAAGCGATTTTCACAGTATCACCAACTTCAAAGTCGCCGGCATCTTGCTTCTCAAGACCCATTATGAGGCGGAAAAGAGTAGTCTTACCGGCACCGTTAGGACCGATGACACCGACAATGCCATTTGGAGGGAGCATAAAGTTGAGGTCATCAAACAGGTTCTTCTCACCGAAAGCCTTAGCCACGTGATTTGCAAGAATAACCTTATTGCCAAGACGAGGACCGTTAGGGATAAATATCTCGAGTTTCTCCTCTCGTTGCTTCTGATCTTCATTGAGAAGACGATCATAGCTTGCAAGACGAGCTTTACCCTTAGCCTGGCGAGCCTTCGGAGCCATGCGCACCCATTCAAGCTCACGCTCAAGAGTCTTACGGCGCTTGCTTGCCTGCTTTTCTTCCTGAGCCATACGCTTGGTCTTCTGATCAAGCCATGAAGAGTAGTTTCCTTTCCAAGGAATACCCTCACCACGGTCGAGTTCAAGAATCCAGCCGGCGACATGATCAAGGAAGTAACGGTCGTGAGTGACGGCAATCACGGTTCCGGGATATTGCTGAAGATGCTGTTCGAGCCAATCGATAGATTCGGCATCGAGGTGGTTGGTAGGTTCGTCGAGAAGAAGGACATCAGGTTGCTGGAGGAGGAGACGGCAAAGCGCCACACGACGGCGTTCGCCACCGGAGAGCTGACTTACAGGTTGATCGTCGGGCGGACACCTCAGAGCATCCATAGCGCGTTCCAGTTTATTGTCGATATTCCAAGCATCAGCGGCATCAAGTTTATCTTGCAACTGAGCTTGACGCTCCATTAACTTATCCATCTTTTCAGGATCTTCAAGGACCTCAGGGTCGCAAAAAGCATTATTTACCTCCTCATATTCAGCAAGAAGATCCATAATAGGCTTGACTCCTTCTTCCACTACCTGACGCACGGTCTTGTCGGGGTCAAGTTTAGGATCCTGCTCCAGATAACCGACAGAATACCCTGGAGAGAAAACCACTTCACCCTGAAAGTTTTTGTCGATGCCTGCAATAATCTTCATCAAGGTAGACTTACCGCTACCGTTGAGACCAATGATGCCGATTTTGGCACCATAGAAGAAAGAGAGATAGATATTTTTTAGTATTTGTCTCTGTGGGGGGATGATTTTAGAGACACCCACCATAGAAAAAATTATTTTTTTGTCGTCTGCCATAGTTCACTTAATTCATAATGCATAATTAATTATTTTACTAAACTTTCGCATGCTCTTTTATTATCACGCAAAGGCGCAAAGGGGCAGAGTTTCAATGCTTTGTGAAGCGTCGCGTCGCGGTTATGGCAAGCTCGCAATGATTGCGGCCTGCTACGCATCGGCCG
>CAMWQY010000301.1 GCA_947176355.1 uncultured Porphyromonadaceae bacterium | reverse complement strand
ATATCGACACTCTCGAATCTCTTGGAGCTTCGAAGTTAGACCTGCAGCTTCTCCTCGAATCCCTCGCCTACTCCATTGAAAATTAAGTCTTAAACAATATTCAATACTCATTGTCAAATACTTATTGTTCAATACTTATTGTTCAATACTCATTGTCCAATACTCAAAATTATAAAAAAGGAGGCTTTTCAGCCTCCTTTTTTATAATTTTGCCATCCTGTTTATTTCCATCCTTATCGATGTCACAGCTTCCTGCACATCCTTGGCATACTTGATTCGGTCTTGGACAGCCGTTATGCCATGTAGCACTGTTGCATGCCGTCTGTTGAGCTTACTGCCGATGGCAGAAGATGAGAGCCCGGTAAGATCATGGCTAAGATACATTATCACTTGGCGTGCATCTGCAATATCTCTCAACCTGCTCTTTGAGAATATCACATCCGGATTTATCTTATAATACTCAGCCGTCGCATCTACGATCATATCGAAATTGATAGGTTTAGTAGTAGGAGCCGACTTGATCGTATGCCGCATCACTTCCTTAGTGAGCTCAAGGGTAACCGGACAGTTGAGTGTAATCGAACGTGTGAGAAGTCCCATCACTATTCCTTCAAGCTCCCTGACGCTTCCCGTCGCTCCGCTTGCTATGCAGTCAATGATAGCATCGGAAAGAGCGAGACCATTCTTCTGAGCCTTAAACTTAAGGATATTTCTCCTTAGATTGTAGTCAGGCTTCGGGAGCTCCTCTGTCACGCCCCACTTGAATCGGTCTATCAGTCGGTCTTCAAAACCATCAAGCTCCACCGGCGGACGGTCGCATGTGAAGATAAGTTGCTTACCGTTCAAATGCATGTGATTGAAAATCGGGAAGAATGTCTCCGCTGTCTTTGTCTTGCCTGCTATCTCCTGAAGATCGTCGAGAAGCAATACATCCACTTCTTGCTGAAACCAGTTGATGAACACCGGCACTTTCTGATTCATAAAGGCATTGACATACATATTCTGGAACTGCCTCATCGGCAAGAAAAGTATTCTTGCGCGTGGATTCTTCTCTTTTATTCTGATGCCAATTGCTTGAATCAAGTGAGTCTTTCCGACACCTACCGATCCATATAGGAAAAAGGGGTTAAAGTCTGATTTATTGGGATTTTCCGCTATGTAATGAGCTATCGTATATGGAAGTTTGTTGCTGTCGCCAATACAATAGTTTTCAAATGTCATGGCAGGGTTGAGCTGCGGGTCAACTTCAACACTCTTTCCTCCCTGTGATTTCATGAAGTCGGATGCCGGACGCTGGATCGACTGCATGAATTTAGTATCGACGGCATTGCTGCGCATTGGGCTTACATAATTGACAGTCGATTTCTTGTCGCCACCAATCACTTCTACCTCATACCCCAACTTCACCATAGGTCCAAATTCCTTGCGGAGCACACTCGAGATCAAACCGAGAAACCTATCCTCATATTCTTCCATGAAGAATTTCGAAGGCAAAGCAAGGGTGAGCTTGTTGTCTTCAAATCGAATAGCCTTTGCTGGAGAAAACCACGTATTGAAATGACTTTCCCCGACATTATCTTTGATAATATCGAGACACCTGTTCCATTTTTCTTTGTAATCTCCGTTCATATCTCTCGGTGGTTTCTATGGCTCCCAACTGAATTTGTCGAAAACGTTTGCAAAGTTAAGACAAATTTTTCAAAAAAACAACACGTTTTCGCTCACATTTACTTCTCTTTTATAATCCCCCCTGATTTTCAATAATGTATTTCCATTATTTAGAATCAGTCTAAATAACTTTATGTTTAAGAAAAGAGAGCCGACATCTCGACTCTCTTTTACATCTTTTTTATATGAAGCGATCGTCAATCATTGACGACTCTCTTTCCTCCTACGAATCTGGAAGCATAATAAGGTTCGCTGCTTTTAGAAACTGTGATTCCCTTGGAAGTAGCTGCGTGTATGAAAGAGAAATTGCCTTTTTCATCTGCATCAACTACAATCCCCACGTGGCCAACACCTCCTTTAAGACTTCTACCTTTGAAGAATACTAAGTCACCCTTACGAAGTTCCTTGCGTTCCACTTTCTCACCTTGATTATACTGATCGCGAGAAGAAGGAGACAGCGAATATCCAAACTGGCGATATACATAGCTTGAGAATCCGGAGCAGTCAAATGCATTCGGGCCTTTGCTGCCTCTTGAATATCTTTTACCTAAATGGCTTCGTGCTTCTGAAAGAAGATCATTAAGAAGTACGTTAACTTCTGCGCTGATGACTTTTGTAATTTCGCGAGCAGCGATGTCTTCTTCCACCATTCTTGAAATAGTGCTCTTGTCAAGCCCGATATTCTTGGCAGCCGCAAGTTGCTGACGATGTGCCGCTGCATGGGCATTGGTGGTTTTTGCATTCGCCACTTGTGATATTCCACACATTAGCATCATTACTATCGCTATATTGAAAATTTTCTTCATTTCCGGGTTAGATTATTTTGATGTTGCAAAAATAATACAAAATTATGACACATGCAACCTATTTGCCCTATTTTTCAACGATTTAATTCTTATTTAATAAATTTTAACATTTTACACAAAATCTTAAATTTTGCGCATTTAATTATTAATCAATATATTACCATACTCATACCAAAAACTATCTGATATTTAGAATCTTATTTACTATCAAATTTTCTATTGCGTTAAGTTTTAAAGACTTCTGCACCCCATCTGCCAGTTCCCCAACATTCGACATTGAAAGAATAAAGTCTGCGCCTATAAATCTCGTCCTAAAGCACCTCAAAAAAACAGCTCATTCCTAAGAAACTTGAATAAATATTTTATATCAAAAATTTTTCTGTTTCATTTCATATTATTATCTTTGTATTCTCATTAGCTAACCAACAAAGTAAAATAAAACCCAAAATCAATGAAAAGATACATAACTCTTGCCGTAGCAGCTTCATTGACAGCATCTATGTCAGCTGCCCCTCAGAAAAGCTTCACTAAGTATTCAGATATCCATCCTTCCGGATCTGAAGCTATATTGCACGCTTGGAGCTGGAACTTCAACAACATCGCCAAAAATATGAAGAAGATTGCAGATGCTGGATATTCGATGGTGCAGACTTCTCCTGTTCAGCAGTGCTGGAACCCTGAGGGATCGAAAGGGATGCTATTCTCTGAAAATGAAAAAGAAGGTCAATGGTATTTTTATTATCAACCGACTGACTGGAAGATTGGAAACCATATCGTTGGCTCCCGCGACGAACTAAAGCAAATGATGGATTCCGCCGCTAAATATAACGTACGTGTCATTGTCGATGTGCTTCCCAACCACACTGCTTTCGACGTAGATGCAGTAAGCGAAGACTTGGTCAATGCCGCCGGTGGTCGCAACAAGCTTTATCATTCACAAGGTCTCAATCCCGTGCAGGATTACAATGACCGCCTTCAGTGCACTTTATGGGGTTCCGGAGCTCTTCCTGACGTAAACACCGAAAACAAAGATTTCCAAAAATATTACATGCAGTTTGTCAACGACCTTCTTGATCTCGGAGTACGCGGTTTCCGTTATGATACGGCTAAGCACATCGGTGTGCATTCCGACCCGGTAGATTCTGCAT
>CAMWQY010000300.1 GCA_947176355.1 uncultured Porphyromonadaceae bacterium | reverse complement strand
GCAGCTTTCGTTCCTGAATGGAATCCTGAAAACTGTATCCAGTGTAACATCTGTTCTTACGTTTGTCCTCACGCTGCTATCCGTCCATTCCTTCTCAATGCAGAAGAATTGGCTAATGCACCATTCGGCGAAGATCATACTCTTCCAGCTATCGGCAAGGGCCTCGAAGGTCTGCGTTTCGTTCAGCAGGTTGACGTTCTTGACTGTCTTGGTTGCGGCAACTGTGCTGATGTCTGCCCGGGTAAGAAGGGCGTGAAGGCTCTCGAAATGAAGCACTTCGAGACTCAGGAAGCTCAGGCTAAGAACTGGGAATATTGTGAAGATCACGTAAGCAACAAGGCTGATCTCGTAAATATTCAGCAGAATGTGAAGATGAGCCAGTATGCTAAACCTCTCTTCGAGTTCTCCGGCGCTTGCTCAGGATGTGGTGAGACTCCGTATGTTAAGGCAATCACTCAGCTCTTTGGCGATCACGAGATCGTTGCCAATGCTACCGGTTGCTCATCTATCTACTCCGGTTCAGTTCCTTCTACTCCTTATACTACCAACGCTGAAGGTCACGGTCCGGCATGGGCTAACTCCCTCTTTGAAGACTTCTGCGAATTCGGTCTTGGTATGTATATTGCATACGAGAAGATGCGCGAACGCCTTGTAGACGCTTGCAATAAGATCCAGACTTGCGACTGCTGCAACGATGAAATAAAGGCTGCAGCTGCCAAGTGGCTTGAGGTTCGTGAAGATGCCAAGGGTGCTCGTAAGGCAGGTGCTGCTCTTGTGGCTGCATGCTCAGCTTGTGATTGCGACCTCTGCAAGACTGTTGTCAACAATCAGAAGTTCCTCTCAAAGAGAAGCCAATGGATCATCGGTGGTGACGGTGCATCTTACGATATAGGTTACGGTGGTCTTGACCACGTTATTGCTTCCGGCAAGAACGTAAATATCCTCGTTCTTGACACTGAGGTTTATTCTAACACAGGTGGTCAGAGCTCTAAGTCAACTCCTATTGGTGCTATCGCTAAGTTTGCCGCTGCCGGCAAGCGTATCCGCAAGAAAGACCTTGGTCTGATTGCTACTACTTACGGATATGTATATGTGGCTCAGATTGCAATGGGTGCTAACAACGCTCAGACACTTCAGGCAATTCGTGAAGCAGAAGCATACGACGGTCCATCTCTTATCATCGCATACGCTCCATGTATCAATCATGGTCTGAAAGCTGGTATGGGTAAGAGCCAGAAGGAAGAAAAGCTTGCAGTAGATTGCGGTTACTGGCATCTCTGGCGCTATAATCCAGCTCTTGAGGAAGAAGGCAAGAATCCGTTCTCTCTCGATAGCAAAGAGCCGGATTGGAGCAAATTCCAGGACTTCCTCGCCGGTGAAGTTCGCTTCGCATCAGTGAAGAAGATGTGTCCGGATGCTGCTGATGAGCTCTTCAAGGCTTGTGAGGAAAATGCACGTTGGCGCTACAACAACTACGTGCGTCTTTCAAAACAGGACTGGAGCAAAGACCCGGAACTGACTGAAGAAGAGATTAAACTCCGCAAAAACGATTAATAATCACACAAATAATTGATAAAGACCCGCGATGATATCATCGCGGGTCTTTTTAATTATGTCGATAATAATTTATGCTTTTGCTTTTACGAGCATGACCTTGGAGTCTGCTTTTGCAGCGACACTGTGTGGCACACCTTCACCTACAAGCATGAACTCACCTGCATTGATAGTATGCGGTTTGCTTGCCATTGTGAACTCTATAGATCCTTCAATAACATTGACCATGAGTTCTGCAGGAGCAAGATGTTCGGATAGCTCCTGACCTGCTTTCAGGGCGATTAAGACTGCACCACCGTTAGAATTTTCAAAAATACGATGGAATTGAGGATGATCCTCAGCCGGCTGAATCTGATCGGCAAGTGAATGAACTTCACCAAATTTATATTCTGTTTCTAACATAATTAAAATAAGATTAAGTATTTATAATTTTTTGAAGGAGATTTTCGCCTTCGTATGTAAAACGCCTTAACAGCTTTTTTTGTTCGTATTGCATAGCTTCAACTTTCATTTGTGAAAGTTGGCTGTCTATAGCAATGTCAGTTTGCGGCGGTTGCCTTTGATCTTCTTTGGTTCCAGATCCTTGATTAAGGACCGGGCCTTATCCGCAGGCACAGCGACAAGCGCATGATGGTCGGATAGGGTAATAGGTCCTACTTCTGATGCTTCAAGTCCACCTTCTTTACACAGAAATCCTACTATGTCTCCTTTCGAGAGTTTTTCCTTACGGCCTGCACTGATGCGAATAGTTGCTTTGTCGCTCCTAAGGGCAGAATTAGCATTTGGATTGGGCCGATATGTGCCGTCTGTCTCTATGAAGGGTTTTAATTCCTCATCAGGACCTGTCAGTACATATATGTCGCCGGAAGCATCTACACGCGCTGTACGGCCGTTTCGATGTGTGTAGGTCTCAGGCGTTAGAGGCTGATGATAGTGGATGATATTGCTGACACCTCGTATATCAAGTCCACGCGCAGCAAGGTCAGTAGCTATCAGGATAGGTGCACTTCCGTTGTTGAACATAGATATTGCATCTTCTCTTTGGAATTGATCAAGTTCTCCATGGTAGAGCGCGCAAGAAACTTTATTTTTCTTCAAGAATTCTGCTACTCGAACAGCACTCTCACGATGGTTTACAAATATGATGGTCCTTTCAGGTATATCCCCTTTAGAAATGCTTTTTAGAAGTTTAAGAAGCGATTCCAATTTATCTTTTTCAGTATCCACACGGTAGATTTTCATTCGCTCCCTCACTGTAGACGCCTTTTCAGAAAAATCTATTTCAAGAGGGTTCTCAAGCTTGATGAAAGCAGGAAGGGTAGAGCTGACTGTAGCTGAAGTAAGTATCAATCGGCTTACATTTTTAAGCCGATTGAAGATTTTTCTCATATCATCTTCAAATCCCAACTCAAGCGACTTGTCGTATTCGTCAAGAATTAGTATACGGGTCGGTGTTGGGTCAACATTTCCGCGTTTCAAATGATCGAGCAATCTTCCCGGTGTAGCTACAATAATATCAGGAGTCACACTTAAAGTGTTCACTTCATCCTCTACATTGTGCCCACCATAAAGAGCTGTGACTTTGAAGCCGGATGCCAATTCCCTGACAACTCCTGCAATTTGAATTACTAGTTCGCGCGAAGGTGCTATAATGATGGCTTGTACTCTTCCTGTAGGAGGATTTAACCATTTTAGCATAGGAAGAGTAAAAGCTACCGTCTTGCCGGAACCTGTTGGCGCTACCAAAATTATCTCTTTAGATTCAGAAGCAGCTCCCATAGAGCGTTTCTGCATGTCATTTATTTCGCTGATGCCAAGCTTTGACAAGTTCGGCAAAAATTCTTTCTCTCGCATAGTTATTTTAATTCATAATGCATAATTAATATTGCATGATTATTGTCTCGGTTTATTTCCTAAATTATATAGGAGCTCATAGATATAACAAAATAATTGCCATCAAGATTAATTATGACTTGCTTTAGCTCGAGCGGAGCTAATCGTGCATTAAAAAGCAGAAGGGATTTCCATTGGAAATCCCTTCTGCTTGGATTGTGGCGGGAGCAGGACTCGAACCTGCGACCTTTGGGTTATGAGCCCAACGAGC
>CAMWQY010000299.1 GCA_947176355.1 uncultured Porphyromonadaceae bacterium | reverse complement strand
GATTCATCAGCTAAGAGACTTAAAGAGGTGGAGGAAAACCTGAATGCTGTAGAACGTTTCACAAAGATATCTTTAAAGCAAGATTCTTCAGCATTTGTATATAATAAAGCTTTTCAATATCTTATATTCAATCCATTTTCTTCTCTAAAGGATATTGTCTCATTGAAATATTCTGATGAAAAGCCCGAGAGTCTTCATATCGAGGATCTTGTCACTTCCATGCGCAAAGCTCCACAGGCAAAATATGTCTTTCCGCTTCAACAAGGAAAACGTCGTGAAGGTGCTATTGTCAAAGACCTGCTCGTAGAGCTGCATGCCACTGGAAGAAGGGCTGGGCTGCAATTCAGTGGATCTTTTTCCAGGGATTCCATAACTTCAATTTGGATTGCAGCAGCTCTGAAAGAAGACATCCAATATGAGGAGATAAGAGGAATGATTCCCACTCTTCCTGAAGCATATTCGTTTTTATCTCTTATTGAACCAAAAGAAGTATCTGAAACGCGGAAAATCGAGATACTTAATGCCGTAGCATATTCGATTACAAATAAGAATCCGGGATGGTTTGTGCTTAGGCTAAGGAGTGGCGTGAATCTTGAAATGATAAAGGCTCGACTTAAGGAAAAGGAAAGTAATCTGCAACATCAGATACAATATTACTATCCTATGCGAACGGTCAAAAAAATAGAAAAAAAGAAGGTGATTAGTGTGGAAGTACCAGTGCTTCCGGGATTGCTTTTCATCCGATTGCCATACGATCGCGTGTCTTCTCTGATTAGTATTATTGGTGATTTGGCTTGGTGTTATAGGTCTACAGCCAACCCTTCAAGTCCATATTCAGTCATTCCTCAGGCAGAAATGAGAATATTTCAGAGAAGTGTAGGAGCATTTACTGAGGATGTAGAAATGGATATTGTATCGGAATTGCCACCGCTCAATGTTGGAGATGAAGTGATGATTGAAGATGGTTCTCATCTTGACGGACAGGTGGCGACGATTCGGAAAGTGAGAAGTGTAGATGGCACTCTTACGTATACCCTACGTCTGTCTGACACAGCTTATATCAAATGGCAAGACGTCAGCCTTCCGGCATCCCACCTTTCCAAAGTACAGAATTAAAGAAAACGAGTCGCAAAATTGCGACTCGTTTTCTTTAAGTAAGGATTTGATTAGAGTTTGTAGACTTCTACTCCTGCGAGGAGGAAGCATCCTGTGCCGTAGTCATCAAAGTCAGGGACTGAATCGTAAGCTACGGGTTGCCCGTCTTTCGGTTCCTTGCCAGTGCCTTGAACATAGCCCAGATATCCGTTTTCATGTACAGCTTCTTTTACCATAGCATTCCACGCCTTGGTAATGACAGGCATATATTTTGCTTTGTCAAGGATGCCATTGCGCACTCCCCAAGCCATTCCATAGACAAATAGTGCAGTTCCGGTAAGCTCTTTTCCTCCAAAATTATTGGGATCATGGAGCGAGACATTCCAGAAGCCATCAGGACGTTGACACTTCACGAGAGCTGCACACATGTCTTGAAGGTCTTTTACGTAGACTGCACGGTGAGGATCATCAGCCGGAGTGTCTTCAAGAACTCGCACAAGAGCTGCCACTACCCAGCCGTTTCCACGACTCCAATAGCAATTCTTACCATTTGGTTCCTTGTAGGGAGGAACGAAATCTGCATCACGCCACCAAAGACCTTCTTTTTCATTGTAGAGTCCTCCGGCTAAAGTGTTTCGGCTCCACTCATACATATCCCAAGCTTTTTCGCTATATTTTTTGTCGCCTGTGACTGCACTGAGCTTAGTAAGGACCGGCATACCCATCTGGATTGCATCGATCCAAGTCCAGTCATCCACTTGAGGAGTATTGACAAGCATATTGCAGAGAGATATGGTCTGGGTAAGCATTTCGGGCTTTGGAGTAAGCTTGTAAAGGTCGATGTAAGTCTGACCGCATGCATAGTTATCGGCATTGCGGGTAGTAGTATCATCACGGCGCATTCCCCATTTGAAACCTTCAGCCCAATCTGTGGCATATTGCCAATATTTCTTGTCCGGATAAATAGAATGAAGAGCCATCAGGCCTTCAAAATAGATAGAACGTGTCCAGATATTAGCCTCGTATACCTTCTTGCGAGAATAATAGGGTATACCCAAAAGAGGATCCGGGTGCTTGCGCATGTAGAGATCATTGACCTTGATGAGGGTCTTGAGTGTTTCCTGACGGGGAGGAAGTTCGTCCTTAGCTACAATGGCAGGGATAGCCATTAAGACGGTAAGGATGGTTAAGATTGTCTTTTTCATTGTCTGGTTAGTTATTTGAGTTATTGTTTTTTTGTCAAAGGAATCAGATTTACTTTGGAATTAAGTCCTGATGGAATAACTTCCCAATCAGAGTAATCCACTACTTTTTTGCCTATTACGCTTGCAATGTTGGCATCCTTGAAAATCTTCCATTTCTTTCCCTTTCGATCATAGTCTGCTATTCTGTTGGCGGGTAGATTTGTGACGTCGATCTCAAGAGTATTTATTCCGGGCTGTAGGAATTCCCCAATCTTAATAGTGAATGGGACACTCCATACTTTTCCTACATCCTTGCCATTGACTTTCACGGAGGCACTCTCCCTTAGGTCGCCCAGATCAAGTATCCACTCATCTGCAATGACATCCTTAGGAAGTTCGAAAGTAGTTTGATAGCGAGCTGTCCCTGAGTTGATTTTAGCAGCCTCATGATTAAGATTTGTCCAGGAAGTGATGGTGTCAGTAACGAAGGTGCCTTCAATCTGCGGTTGGCTTTCAAGGAAAGTTATGCTCCAACCTTTATTGATCTCGATGGGGTCAGCTTTGTCATAATAAGTCCATTCTTCAGCATCAATATCATTGGGGAAAGTCTTGAGCAGCAAAGATTGTCCCGGCTCAACTTGAAGTAGGATTTCAGTGGTGCCATTTGGACCTTTGCGGGTACGAGCCTTTCCCTTTTTGCCTGTGAGTGGGTCAAAAATCATTACACTCTTAGCAGGCACTGCAAGAGTTTCCCATCCATTAAGACCATTTTCATTAAGAAGGGCAAGAAAATAATTGAATCCTCCTGCTTCATTTACCCGACGAAGCAAGGAGACTCCTTTAGTACGCAAGGGTTCGGGAGTAGCACCTGCCATGCGAATTGCAGCCTGAATATCTTTTGCAGGAGCCGCCATATCACTCTTAAGAGTAGCTAATATGGTTCTTCGTTCTTCGAGATTTCCAAGTCCGGGTACATCATTAGGAAGATGCTCTGTAAAAATTACATTCCCTCCTTTTGACTTTAGTTCTTTCAATGCTTCCAAGGTCTCGACCGGCATAAAATTGAGTGGAGGCACGATAATTGCTTTGTATTTATTGCCACCTTTGGAAATGATAGATCCATCCGGAGCTACACTTAGGTCTGCAATCAAAGCATCTGAAAGATAGTCAGGGTCAAGACCCGCTTTCACGAGTTCTCCTACCATAGCCTTTACATCGGGCATCTTCTTGTCCATACTATGAATATCAAACATCATGTATATGCCATCTTGTCTATGCCAAATGTCGTCGATAGGGAAATATAGCAAGACGTCGGAATCAGGAGAGCCGGCTGTCAGGAACGCTTGGCAACGAGCTATATATTTGAACAGTGCATCAGCATCTTTCCATAT
>CAMWQY010000298.1 GCA_947176355.1 uncultured Porphyromonadaceae bacterium | reverse complement strand
ATATAGTATAAATTAATCTCATTCATGAATAAATACAAGTATAAAAAACTCCGTGTGCCCTCTGTGTGAGCCCTACTCGGATATTCGCTGAATAGTTATTAAGAAGCTAACCTAAATAAACAGAATGAAAAGCCTGTCGCAAATAATGTCATCCCTCCCGCTGCCGATCAAATCGGTGGTGATTACGATCGCGACCCTGCTTTTCTCCCACGTTCTGGTCTACGATCTAATGTCAGTCTCTTTCTTCTCCCCCATGGAGAAGGCTTCTGACTTCCGTTTCAGTGACTTCTATACCATTGTCGCCGACGACCGTGCTGTCTCTATTCTTGACGATGATATCGTCATAGTCCCCGTCGACGGTCTTACCCGCAAGGAGATTGCTCACACTTTAGACGACATCGACTTTTATGAGCCGGCTGTAATAGGACTTGACATTGCTTTTGCGCCCCCCGCAAACCCCGACGAAGACCCTCTTGCAGAGTCCCTTGCAGGTTGCGAAAATCTCGTAATGCCGATAAGAATATCAAGCGATGATGAAGGAGTTCATGCCGACCACCTTTCATACTACGATGACATAATCACCCCTAAAGGTGGCTTTGCAGCCGTCAATATACAAGGAGATGCAAAAGAACGGGCTACTGTCAGGGAATTCACAAGAAGTTTTGAGACTCTTGAAGGTGAAATCCCATCCCTTCCTTTTGCCCTCATTTCAATTGCACGTCCTGAAGCTGCAAAAAAATTTGCCGCCAGACCTAAAAAAGAGGAATTCATAAAATTTGCTTCGCGAGAATTCGACATTATCACCCCGGATGAAGTCGCCGAAAACCCGGATCTTATTAAAGACAAAATCGTCCTTGTAGGCAAAATGCAGAATGCAGGCGACCTGCATGTCACTCCACTTGACAATTTCACCCCCGGCCTGAAAATTCACGCCCAGATAGCCGCAACCATGCTTTCCGGCGAATTTATCCGGGAACTGACCCCTTTCGAGTCGTATGCTATTGCAGCCATCACATGTTTCCTTATTGTATGGCTCAATATGAGGCTCTGGGACAGCCCTGCCGGTCCTCTCGTGGTCAGAATCGTGCAGATGATTCTTCTTTATGCCATGATCATGGGAGGCACCATGGCATACATTTACTTAAATATTGACTTAAACTTCGCTTTCGCTATCTTGTCTACTTCTTTAGGAGTCGCGGGCTGCGATATATATATCGGACTCTTCACTAAAAATGGTGCTTGTGACCGAATTGCAAATTTGTTCAAAAAATCAAACAAACCCAGCTTAAACAAACCCAGCTTATGAAGACTATTACACTCAAACGAACTTTCACGACAGCATCTTTTGTTTTATGCGCTGTAATCTTGGCATTTCAAGCCTCTGCGGCATATAAAATATATAAGGTGAAGGGAGACGTCTCTATAAAAAGCAAAAATGGGACATCCTTAAAGGCACAGCGTAGGGCTGATGTAAGCCTTTCCGACGTTGTGACTATTCCCAAAGACGGAAGTTTAGACATTCTCAACTCCGATTCCCATCGAATTTATTCCTCTGTATCTACCGGCAAAATGTCAGTCAAGTCTTTGATTGATAAAGCTGAGAAAAACGCTTCTAATATCACTCGCAACATCAATAAAAAAGTTATGGCTGCTGTGGCTGAAACGGGTACCCAAAAGCGCACAGGCTACGATGCTATGGGGATAGCGATACATGAGACTGATTTCGTAGCTGGTCCTCCTGTGCCTATTCCCGGAGGAATGAGCTACCTTCGCTATCTTCTGACCGTTGATACCGACCCTGATGCAATCCACCAGAATTTCCTATCCATAAAGACGCAATCAGCTGGCGATGACGAGACTTTCAACTTCGCTATTGAAAACTTTATTGACAAGCCGCTTTATTACAATATCATTTCCCGTAACAATTGGGATAACATCAGCTTTTGTTTCCCCAAAAATCATATTGTTGCCCCTAAATCGGAGTCTGTAGTAGAGGAATACACCTATCTTAAAGACAATAATGACAAAGGTTATGTCGTTGTAGCTTCAGAATCCGACTTCTCTCTTGATGACGCTAAGCGCTTGCTTGAGCCGGAGTTCGTCCCTGCTCAAATGTACTATCTTTCAGTCATCACTTCAAATCAATAAACCTATAACTATTGACCTTAGCTGCGCTAAAGTCGAATTAAAAACCAAATATTCATCATGAAGAAATCTTTACTATTAGCTGGAGCCCTTGCGCTCTGCACCCCTCTCTTCGCTGAAGAAGTTGCTCCGGCATTCCCCGGAGCTGAAGGCCACGGGCGTTTCGTAACCGGCGGCCGTGGCGGAAAAATCATCCATGTCACCAACCTCAACGACAGTGGCGAAGGATCTCTGCGCTGGGCAATTGACCAAGAAGGACCGAAGACTATCGTCTTTGACGTAAGCGGCTACATCGACCTCAAAAGCCAGCTCAATATGACATCAAACACTACCATTGCCGGACAGACAGCTCCCGAAGGGGGCATAACACTCAGATATTACACACTATACTTCGGTAAATGCGATAACGTTATCGTCCGATTCATCCGCAGCCGTCGCTCTCAGGTGAAAGATGTCAATGACGGTGCCGACGCCACTTGGGGACGAAATCGTAAGGACATTATCCTCGACCACTGCTCATTCTCATGGAGTATCGACGAAGTTGCATCCTTCTACGACAACCGCAATTTCACAATGCAGTGGTGTACAATCGGCGAAGGCCTTGCAAATCCCGGACACTCAAAAGGCGCGCATAGCTACGGCGGAATATGGGGCGGAAAGGAAGCTTCTTTCCACCACAATTATCTGACCCATATACAGAACCGTGCACCTCGTTTCAACGGTGCCCGCTATGAATGGGGCGGTTGGGACAAGACAAGATTCGAAAATACCATTGATGCCGAACGTGTCGACTTCCGCAATAACGTCTTGTATAACTGGGGCAACGGCAACGGTTGCTACGGCGGTCCCGGTGGTGGATACATCAATATGGTCAACAACTACTATCAGGCTGGTCCCGGCACGAAAAACAAGACCCGTGTGACTGAAATCTCGGTGGCATCTGATGGCAATTCCAAAGACCACCCCAATATTTTCGGACTTTGTTCACGCTACTACATAGACGGAAATTACGTCACTGCTGCATCTTCTCCTGAAAATTACGACTGGAAAGGTGTGAAATATGACAACGGTGTCATCGACCTTTCAGGAGCTAAGGTCAAGGAAGGGCATGACGATGGTTACGTGCCTGATCCAAAACACAAATTCGGCGAAAAGGTGAATTATGTGCAGATCAAAGATCAAGATCATGTAAAAGTGAAGCTCGAAGAGCCTATCGACGCTGGAATCGTAACCACTCAGAGCGCTCAGACTGCATACGACAAGGTGCTTGAAAATGTTGGTGCATCACTATATCGCGACGCTGTAGATGCAAGATATATTGAAGAAGCACGCACAGGCACTGTGACATATCACGGCAAAGAAGCTTACGTTGACAAATCCGGAAAGAAATATCCTGTGTCTAACACTGAAGGTATCCTCGACTTCATCAACGATCCTTCTAAAGAAGAAAATCCAAACACCGCAAGCTTCCCGCCCCTCAAGAGCACAAGCCGCCCCGACGGTTACGATACTGACCGCGACGGTATGCCCG
>CAMWQY010000297.1 GCA_947176355.1 uncultured Porphyromonadaceae bacterium | reverse complement strand
ATCGTATGCAGCAGTGATCCATGGAGTCATAAATTTGACTCAACTATGATCTGGGGACCGGTGCAGGGAGCTATGGCTTATATTGGAATTCGCGTCAATTTTGGAAAACTATAACTTTTTTTTGTGTATTACAATTTCTTTTTATATCTTTGTCTTCTAAAGAAAAAATAAACATCATATCGGTATGAAAAAACTTTTGATTTGTATGTTCATGGCATTAGGATCCATGACTATATATGCGAAAGACATTAAAGAGTATGTGGTGACTACAAATCCTCAGATGTCTTGTCAGAACTGTGAGAATAAGATAAAGGGAAACCTTCGCTTTGAGAAAGGTGTGAAAAAGGTTGAGACTGACCTTAAGGCACAGACCGTAACGGTGACTTATGATGCTGACAAGACTGATGAAGCGAAACTTGCTGAAGCTTTTGGAAAACTCAATTATGAGGTGAAGAAAGTAGGAGATCCTGTTGCCCCGGTTAAGAAGTGTACTAAGTCTGAGTGTGATGGAAAGTCAGAATCATGTTGCAAAAATAAATGATTAATTCTTTTTCAGGGGCTTCACAAGGTTAGTCGTGGTGATACGGCTCTCCTCTCAATATGGTCATCGCACGATAGATCTGTTCAGTGAAGAAAAGGCGGATCATTTCATGGCTGAATGTCATTTGTGAGAATGAGAGCAAGAAGTTTGCTCTGGAATATACTTGGGGTGAGAACCCATAGGGTCCTCCCACAATGAATACCATTCTTTTCTTCCCGCCTGACATACCTTTTTGCAGGAAATCGGAGAATCCTCTTGAGGTGAACATTTCTCCGCGCTCATCAAGAAGCACTACGTAGTCAGAAACTAACAATTCTCCGAGAATAATTTTTCCTTCCTCTTCTTTCTGTTGGCTTTCGGTCAGTTTCCTTGAGTTCTTGATGTCTGGAAGTGACTTTATGGAAAATGGGACATAACGCTTCAGTCTCTTGCAATATTCGTCGATTCCGGCCTGAATGTAGGGAGTTGTCGTTTTCCCGACAGTTATTAATACGATATCCATTTAAAGCTAAATTTTTTACAAAATTAGCGAAGATTTTTGAATTATGAAAACAAAAGACGAACTTATTGATGTACTCCTTGACCTTGCTTTTGCCGAAGACATTGGCGATGGCGACCATACTACATTATCTACTATCCCTGCTGAAGCCATGGGCAGATCCAAACTCCTTATTAAGGAGAAGGGCATTCTTGCCGGTGTGGAGATAGCAAAAAAAGTGCTTCATAAGGTTGATCCGTCTATTAAAATCGATGTAAAGATTAATGATGGTGCAGAAGTAAATCCCGGAGATATAGCTTTCACGGCAGAAGGACCCGTAAGAAGTCTTCTTGTAGCAGAGCGTACCATGCTTAATATTATGCAACGCATGAGTGGAGTTGCTACAATGACCCGAAAATATCAAGATCAGCTAAAAGGTCTTCATACTAAAGTGCTTGATACCCGTAAAACCACTCCTGGAATGCGAATGCTTGAAAAGGAAGCAGTAAAAATTGGAGGGGGTACAAATCATAGAATTGGACTTTTCGACATGATTCTCATAAAAGACAATCATGAGGATTTTGCCGGAGGCATAGAGCAAGCAGTCAAGAGAGCTGAGGAGTATTGTAAAGCCAATGGAAAAGACCTTAAGATTGAGGTAGAATGTCGTTCGCTCGATGACATTCGGAAAGTGCTTGAAATCGGAGGAGTGGATAGAATTATGTTTGATAACTTCACTCCGGAACTTACGCGAGAGGCTGTAATGCTTGTCGATGGTAAGGTAGAGACAGAATCATCGGGTGGCATCACATTTGACACTCTTAGAGACTATGGCGAGACAGGAGTGGACTATATTTCAGTAGGGGCTCTAACTCACAGTGTAAAAGGTCTTGATATGTCGTTCAAGGCATTTTGAAATGGCCGACAAGAAGAAAGAAGCTGCAAGAGAATGGGGAAAGCAAGCTGAGAATATAGTTAGCGAGTATCTCATCTCGAGGGGATATACTGTCAGAGAACGAAATTGGCGGCCAAAATCTTCAAAAAGTGAGATCGACCTGATTGCTCAGAAAGACGATACACTTATCTTTGTGGAAGTCAAAGCAAGATCGAATATGGATATAGATCCTGCAGAAGCGATGACTGCTGAAAAGATAAAGAATGTAGTAAGAGGAGCAAATTCATATCTTCAAGCGCAGGATTTCGATTTCTATTATCGATTTGATGTGGCAGCCGTCAGTGGGAACATAGATAATTATAAACTGGATTATCTTGAAGATGCCTTCCTTCCTCCTTTGAGAAGTCGTTGAAACTAATAAATAAATGAATAAGAATATTTCACCATTCAAATTCAAGCAATTTTCTGTCAGTCATCACCGGAGTTCTATGAAGGTTGGAATCGACGGAGTGCTGATAGGCTGCTGGACTGATGTGGAAGGCGCAAGAAGAATCCTTGATGTAGGCACCGGTTGCGGATTAATTGCACTAATAATGGCTCAACGATGTCAGGAAGCCGAGATCATTGGAATAGATATCGATGAGCCGTCTTGCAAAGAAGCATTGGAAAATGCAGAAAATTCTCCATGGAATGATCGCCTGCAAATTATCAACGGAAATTTCCCCGATACCTTGCCAATTGAATATTCTAAAAGTTTCGATCTGATAGTATCAAATCCTCCCTATTTTGATTCAGGAGTATCAAATGCAGTCACACCAAGAGAAAGGGCAAGACATCAAGGAAGTCTTTCACCATTTTCTCTTCTTGCTTCTTCAGTCTCTCTATTAAAGCCACTTGGTATGGTGGCAATGGTAGTGCCTTCTGAGTTTTCTGCATCTTTGGAAGAAGATGCGGATCAGATGGGATATATTCTGAAGAGAAAATGTTTCGTCCGCGGGCATGCCGTAGCACCCTATAAAAGAGTCCTTATTCAGTGGATATTAAAAAATGATAATCTTAATCCTGTTGAAATTAAGATTGAGCACTTGACGCTTGAGTCGGAAAGAGGCTTGCCGACTGATGAATATAGACAAATTTGTAAGGATTTCTATTTGAAATTCTGATAGTTTAAACCAAACGCATGCTTATTTGTCATATAAATAAAAACTAACACAATCGCGCTATGAAATTAAAAAATCTACTCCTTTTAGCAATGGCGATGGGCACAATGGCTCCAGTCGCTGTCTTTGCAGACGATTATGTTGACGATATATACTTCAATCCTAAGAAAGATAAAAATGTAGGTGCTAAGAAGAAAAATCCCAACTATATCGAAAATTTCAGTGATATAGATGTTGATACTTACAATCTACGAGGTCAATATTACAACACCCCTATTGATACCATTGGAGCAAGAGTAAGCTCTGAAGAGGATTTCGTATATACGCAGCAGATCCAGAAGTATTACAATCCAACTATTGTACTCGATAATTCCCAACTTCTTGCTGATGTGCTTCAAAATTCATACGGCAATGTAGAGATTGTCTACAACGGCATTACTCCGGCATTCCTTCCTACTTATCGGTATGGTTGGCCTTACTATAGCTACTACGATCCTTGGTATTGGAATGTAGGCTTCGGAGGATGGAGCATTGGCGGATGGTATGATCCATGGTATTGGGGTCCATCTTGGTCATGGGGCTGGGGTCCAAGCTGGACTTGGGGTCCGTCATGGGG
>CAMWQY010000296.1 GCA_947176355.1 uncultured Porphyromonadaceae bacterium | reverse complement strand
GTAGCCTCGGAGAGGCGCTTTATGGTACATACATGCCAAATAATCATAAATTATGAATTTTGAATTATGAATTATGAATTATGAATTATAAAGATTCTCAATTCTAAATTCTAAATTCTAAATTATTATTATATTTGCATCATTCAAAAAAAATTATTAAATTTGCAACAAAAATTTCAATGGGGTCCTACACCACTCAGAAACGCATTATGCAAAAGTATTAATTATGCATTGTGCATTATGCATTTTGCATTAAATAAATGTTATGGAAATATACAAAATATTAGTCGTCGACGACGAACCGGACCTTTGTGAAGGTCTGAAGCTAAACCTGGAAATCGAAGGTTATGAAGCGGATACAGCTTTCTCTGCGGAGGAAGCTCTTGAAATGGACCTTCCTTCCTACGATCTCATTATGCTCGATGTCATGATGGGCAAAATGTCTGGTTTTGAGATGGCTCGTGTCCTCAAGCGCAATCCTGCTACGTCTCAGATACCTATAATCTTCTGCACTGCCAAGAATGCTGACGACGATATGATCGCCGGCCTCAACCTCGGTGCGGACGACTATGTCACAAAACCATACAATATCCGCAATATCCTTGCGCGAATCAAATCAGTGCTGCGTCGCACCGAACGCAACGGGGCAGCAACCCCGGCATCTCCTTCAGCTCCTATCACAAAAGAAGAAGCTAAGCAGAAGAGGATCATACGCGAAGAAGGCCTCGTCATCGACCTTGACCAGATTGTCTGCACCATCGACGAAGTCCCCGTCCGTATGCCAAGAAAAGAATTCGAGCTGCTCTCTCTTTTCATGAGCAATCCCGGTAAGATCTTCTCCCGTGAAGATATCCTTCAGAAAGTTTGGTCCGACGAAGTAGTTGTAGTCAACCGTGTAGTAGACGTCAATGTAACTCGCCTTCGCGCAAAGATCGGCAAATACGGTAAGCTCATCGTCACACGTTCCGGCTACGGCTATGGCTTCAAAGTCTGATAATTATCAATTCTCAATTCTCAATTATTCTCAAGGTGTCTCAGTTAAAAATCAGCTATAGCACGAAGCTTTTGCTCGTGGTGGTTGCCATTCTCACCGTCTGTGAACTCGCTTTTGTCGTATTCCAGTTCAACCGTGAGCGGCATTACCGCCAAGAGCTGCTCAACGCGCAGCTGACTGTGCTCAACTATCAGCTCCTTGATCATTACGAAGGTGGAGTGGTCAATGTGGAACTCTGGGAGCGCACCATCGATCTTCCTATCCAAGAGCTCCAGCTTGCAGTATTTGACTCTGAAGGCAATATCCTTTATGATAATACCGGAATCGGACCCATTGGAAAACCTGCCGAAATCGAGGAACTTAGAATGGCTGATGAATCTGACAATCATCGTGGTTTTTCCATCCATAACAACGATGAGACTGACGATGATGATTTCTATTATTATGCCGCTCTCAAAGAAGGCGACCTATATGCGCGTACCGGCGCGTTGGGCCATGATGTTGGGCTTGCCGAGTTCATGAACATCGACCGCACATTCCTGTGGTATGCACTGTTGATATATGTCTTCGTAATAGCTATCACCTGGTATGCCACTTCAAGAATTGGAAGCACCGTAAAGCGCCTTTCAGAATTCGCTGAAGCTGCTGAAAAAGGTTCGGAAATCTACGACACAAAGGTGTTCCCGAGAAACGAACTTGGAAATATCGCCCATAACATAGTGCGTATTTATGTCCGTTGGCAGCGTACGCTGGCTGAGCGAGATCGTCAGGCTGCCATCGCCATCAAGGAGGAAAAGGAAAAAGCAAAGCTTAAAAAAGAGCTCACTAACAATATCAATCATGAGCTCAAGACTCCGGTGTCTGCAATTTCTCTCGAACTTGAGACTATCTTGACTCATCGCGACAAATTGAGCCAAGAGATGCTCTTCAAGCTCCTCGGTCGTTGCAAGGCGAATTCCGATCGTCTGCTGACCATGATTCAGGACATCCTCGCCCTCAACCGCCTTGAGGATGGCGCAGAAAACATCAATAAGGAACTTTTGTCGCTTCGTGACATAGTCGACGATTGTACAGACACTCTCCTTCCAAAAGCAGAAGACGCCGGAATTGGATTTGAGATTAATCTACCGGAGACGATGATGATGCTTGGAAATGCTCCTTTATTGGAATCTGTATTCAATAATCTCATCAACAACGCTATCCTTTATTCCGGAGGATCCACCGTCTCCATATTCCTGCAAGACGAAGACGAAAAGAGCTATCGTATCATCATTTGTGATGACGGAACAGGCATCCCGGAAGAGCACTTTGAGCATCTCTTTGACCGTTTCTATCGAATTGAATCAGGGCGCAGCCGCAAGAAAGGTGGCTCCGGCATTGGACTTGCCATCGTGAAACGAGCAGCCCAATTCCACGGCGGCGACATCACCGTCCGCAACGCCCCGACCGGCGGCTTAGAATTCACCCTAACCCTCTCCAAATCCTAAAGCCCCCGAGTCAAACAACGTAATAAAGCATGCTCCGCATGCGCCCCCGCGCGTCAAGCCCCGCGCGTCAAGCCCCGTCAAAAAGCCAAACTATGAAAAAGGAAGCAATCCATTCCCTCGCATCCAAAGTGATCGAAACAGGCAGAGGCATCTCCAAAGAAGAAGCTCTTGCCCTGATCAGCACCCCACACCTCGATGCCCTTTGCGACGCCGCCGACAAGATTTGCAAATCATTCCACAGCAACAAATTTGACTCCTGTTCCATTGTCAATGCCCGAAGCGGCATGTGTGGCGAAGACTGCAAATGGTGTGCCCAGACACGCCATCACGCCACCGGATGCGTCACCTACAACTTCCTTGACGAAGAAAAGACCATGTCTGCCGCCCATCTCAATGAAGAAAACGGCATACGCCGCTTCTCGCTTGTCACCAGCGGACGCTCTGTCTCCGACCGAGATCTTGACAACTTCCTCCATATCATAAAGCGCCTGAAAGCCGAGACCGACCTCCACCTCTGTGTCTCAATGGGGCTACTCACAGAGCCTCAGCTAAAACGCCTTAAAGAAGCCGGTATCGAACGCTATCACTGCAATATGGAGACGAGCCAACGGATGTGGCCCACGCTCGTCAGCACCCATAGCCAAGACGACAAAAGGAAGACCATAGAGGCAGCCCGTAGGCAAGGAATGGCGATATGTTCAGGAGGCATCATCGGAATGGGGGAGACCCCTGAAGACCGCATCGATTTCGCCATCATGCTTCGCGAAATGGATGTCGACTCAGTGCCGATGAATATCCTGAATCCGATAAAAGGCACCCCTCTTGAAGACACCCCTTTGATCGAAGAAGAAGATATAATCAGATGTGCAGCCGTATGGCGATTTATATTGCCCAAGCAAGTGATTCGCTTCGCCGGTGGCAGAGGGCGCCTCTCAAAGAGCAATATGAAAAGGATCTTTCAGGGCGGCGTCAACGGAGCCATAATGGGCGACATGCTCACCACGATAGGCGTCACACTCCAAGAAGACCTCCAATTAATAGCCGACTCCGGCCTCGAAATCCCCCGGAGTAGTTAGCACTCTCCGAGTGCGTCCCCCCGAGTCAATCAACGTAATAAAGCATGCTCCGCATGCGCCATGGCGCTTATACCCAGCTCCGAGCCCCCGGGACAGGCAGAATTGGGGTTTGCGGTGTGGGGCTTGAAAAAAAAAGGGGGG
>CAMWQY010000295.1 GCA_947176355.1 uncultured Porphyromonadaceae bacterium | reverse complement strand
AGTAGGTAATCGCCGCCTTAAGGAAGCCAGGATCGAAAGATTCTGGCTTTTTTTTGTCTTATTGGTCTAATTAGTCTTATTGGTCTTATTAGTCCAATTAGCCTTATTAGTCCAATTAGTCTTATTCGCCTTATTAGTCTAATTAGTCCTATTAGTCCAATTAGCCTTATTAGTCCAATTAGTCCAATTAGTCTTATTGGTCTAATTAGTCCAATTAGTCTAATTAGTCTTATTAGTATAATTGCTCAGATTGGTCAGATTTATGTAGTTGAGGAAATTTTGACCAATTTAAATACGATTATATGATACTCTTTCGTTCATATAATATATGTTAAGATTAAGATTATTCTTGTCTCTCATTTTTGTCCTTCTTACTCTTGCCGTTTCGGCTGTAAATGTGAAAATCTCGGGTAAGGTAGTAGATAGTGAAGACAAACCTATAGAATTTGGTACTGTCCAAATAAAAGGAACTGCCATTGGCACTAATACGGATTTGGATGGTAAATATTCCCTCAGTGTTGCTGAAAGCGACACCATTACTGTCATGTTCAGTTGCATAGGTTTCAAGACAGTTGAAAGATCCCTGATCGATGCAAAAGGTGATGTAACTCTTAATGTTCGCCTATATACCGACGCTAAACTTCTCGACGAGTTGCAAGTGGAGGGTTTTCGTAGCAACATCAATGGTATGCAAACTTTTGATGCGGAATCATTCAAACTGTCGCCTGACGTCAGCGGAGGGAGTGTGGAGGCTGTGATAGCAACGATGCCGGGTGTAAATGCCAATAATGAGATGTCTTCCCAATATTCGGTTAGAGGTGGCACTTTCGATGAAAATTCCGTTTATATAAATGGTGTGGAGATTTATCGTCCACAATTAATGAAGAGTGGTCAGCAAGAAGGACTTTCTATCATAAATCCTGATATGGTAGGGAATCTTAAATTCTCTTCCGGTGGTTTTCCTGCAAGATATGCCGATAAGATGTCTTCAGTGCTGGATATTGCTTATAGGGATCCGGAGTCGTTTGAATTGAAGGTGACCGGAAGCCTTATGGGTGCGTCACTCGGGTTAGGCACAAATTCCGGTAAATTTTCTATGCTTCATGGATTAAGATATAAAAAGAATAATTCTCTTTTAAGTAGCCTTGAGACAAGAGGTGAGTATGATCCTAATTTCTTCGATTATCAGACAAACATGTCTTATAAGGCTTCTGACAAATTCAGTGTCAATTTCCTTGGTAATATAGCGCTTAATAATTACAATTTCACACCTACGGATCGCGAAACTACTTTCGGCACATCCGAAAATGCTAAATCTTTCAAGGTTTACTTCGATGGCGAGGAAAAAGACAAATTCCAAACTTATCTTGGCTCGTTAAGTTTGACATACAAAAAGAATAGAGCCTCATCTTTTACTTTAGGTCTATCCGGTTTTCTAACTGATGAGCTGGTAAGCTACGATATTTCCGGTGAATATTGGCTCAATCAGGCAGGTACCGGTGGAGAAGGTGGTATTGGAGGTGAACTTGGTGTAGGCAAATATATGGAGCACGCCCGCAATCGGCTACGTGCTTCCGTTGTGCAAGCTCAATTACGGGGTACTACCAGAATAAAGAATAATAACATTACATACGGATTGACATATCAGCACGAATCTTTCCGTGATCGGTCAAAGGAATGGGAATGGCGAGATTCCGCCGGTTACTCTCTGCCTACTCAACCGGAAGGTGTGCACCTGATCTACAATCTTTCTTCGCGTCAGGATATGCAAGCCAACCGCTTTGCTGTCTTCGGTGAAGATGCTCTCTATTTTGAGACCTCCAAGGCTTATATTACCCTTAATGCCGGAGTGCGATTATCTTATTGGGATTTCAACAAGGAGTTTCTTGTATCTCCAAGAGCAAATATCAGTATAGCCCCAATCAATAACAATCAACTCACATTTCGTGGTGCCGTTGGGTTGTATTACCAATCCCCATTCTATAAAGAATATAGAGCTACTGTAACTGATGAACTGGGCAACGGTTTCATTCAGCTGAACAGAAATATCAAGTCGCCACAAAGTCTGCAGTTCATCGTAGGAGCTGATTATACTTTCAGGGCTATGAATAGGCCGTTTAAACTTACCGGAGAAGCTTACTTTAAGGCGTTGTCTCGACTTATATCATACGAATACGACAATCTAAAAGTAGATTACACCGGTATAAATGATTCCAAAGGTCATATTATGGGTCTTGATATGAAATTGTTCGGACAATTCGTAGAAGGTTCCGATTCTTGGATTTCATTTTCCTTGATGAATACAGAACAGACTCTCAATGGAGTGAAGACTCCCCTTCCAAGCGATCAACGATATTCTTTGGGTCTATTCTTCACAGATTACTTCCCTAAATTCCCAAAACTGAAATTTTCTCTCCGTGGCATTTTCTCAGACGGTCTGACTATGACTGCACCTCATGTCTCTCGCTCAGTCAATTATTTCAGAGCACCGGCATATAAACGTGTAGATATCGGATTTTCATACAGGCTTGTCGGGGGAGAACAAGATGGAGTAAGGCCATTTAATTTTTGGCGACATTTTAAAGACATATCCGTAGCTCTTGATGTATTCAATCTTTTTGATATATCTAATGTCAGCGGTTATTATTGGGTGACTGACGTAAACGGGATTAAATACGCAGTCCCTAATTATCTTACTCGCCGGCAAATTAATATAAGACTCTCCTTTGAACTCTAACTGACACCGTAAACCGAATTTATTATGGCTGAAAATATATCATCTGATTTCAATAGGACATACGATATCACAGATATTTCCCGATATTTCGACAGAAAATCGGGTAATACTAATCCGGAGACATACGCGGTGTATTATGAAGTAGACAATGCAATCAACAGTCCTGAAGCACCAATTAGAGTACTCGGACTTACGATAGCTTTGTGTATTGAGGGTGAAGGAGAGGTCGGTATAGGTGTGAAGAAGTATAAATTCAATAAAAATAGTCTGATGCTTCTTAATCCTAACCAATATGTCCATTCCTTACATTCAAAGCGTCCTGTAAAGATTAAGGCTATCGGTTGCAATCTTGAGATGATTGAATCTATTATGCCGAAAATTTCAGGTCTTCTTCCTTTGATTATTCACAACCCCATTGAATCCATCAGTCAGCTGTCTGAAGAAAATTCTTTAGATATCCAAGAGTATATGAGAATCATTGGAGATAAGCTGAAATCAGTCAATTCTCCGCTGAAGAGGACAAAGGTCAGCAACCTCATCCAAGCATTGCTTTGTGAGATAATTGAGAAGCATTATGTCTCAAAAGATGGCGTGGAAAAACCACAATCTCGAAAAGAAGAAATTCTCTCCCGTTTCATCATAGAAGTCCTTCAGAATTTCCGTTCAGAACGAAGTGTGGCTTTTTACGCTGACAAGCTTTGCGTCACGCCAAAACATCTTTCTGCTGTAGCAAAAGACATCACAGGACACACCGCAAGTGAACTTATCGACCATTATGTCATAATGGAGGCTAAGATTATGCTTGCAGAAACGACTTTAACCATTCAGGAGATATCCAACAAGCTGAATTTTGCCAACCAATCTTTTTTCGGAAAATATTTTAAGCATCTTTCTGGATATTCTCCTTCTGAATTTCGGAAGATGGCTTCAATGCAATCAAAATAAATCCTTCTTATTCAAATATTATAATTC
>CAMWQY010000294.1 GCA_947176355.1 uncultured Porphyromonadaceae bacterium | reverse complement strand
CGCTTCTTTGCAGCTTTAGCCTCTCGCTTCTCCCTTTTTAGCTGTTCGATTTTAGATTTTGGCAACTGTCCCATATCTTTAACTCATAAAAGGAATCGCTCCATATCTGCCATTGATATAGTCTTTCTCGATGTTACGGTCATTGCGAACTTTATTACCGGCTTCATCACGGAACTCTACCAATGAATAAAGCTCTGTGGAGTCTGTTTTATCCTTTTCCGTAAACCAAATCTGATCCCTGCGTAAATACTGTATATTGAGAAGATTTGTGTCATGTGTTGCAAAAATCAACTGGGCACCCTTCTTATTGAAACCCTTATCCATAAACATGGAAATGATCTTCCTTGTCAGGAACGGATGTAGTTTTGCGTCAAGCTCGTCTACAATAAGAGTCTGACCGAGCCTTATTGCATCAACAATGGGGCCGGCGATTTCAATCATTTTTTTAGTGCCCTCAGATTCCATCTTATCTGTCGGGAATTCCTTTTGGCCTACTACATTTCCTTCATTGTCGAAGATGTTATGTACCGTCTTTGAATCAACAGAATCTTCTTTCATACTGACCTGAATACTATCAAAACCCAGATTAGTCTGATGTAGAAGATTAACAATATCATCTTTCCCGGCTTTATGGTAGAAGATAGTGCGCAAGGTCTTTCCGGCATACCCCTTACCATCCATACCCGACATGTATTCAATGTTTGAGAACCAGTCGAGTATAGACTGCGCCACTTTTCCGTTAAGTTGAGCTACCAATGACACGAACAATCGATTGGGAGGAGTTGCTTCCTGCTTCCCTATTCCCTCAGCAAACCTCGTCTTGGATATTTTGAATTCATTGCCACTGCGAAGAAACAACTCGAATTCTCGTTCTCCCTGCCTTTTCTCATATAGCCATTCTGCCATGATGGACTCTGATGTATAGTCAAAGCCGTAACGGAATTTTGATCCATTAAGTGTAAACTGAATCTCAAAGGAGGTTGGCTCATCCATTGATGTCAAGTCAAGAGAGAAGGGTTCCGCATCAAGTCTCTCTTTTGGATTAAGCTTGACTGAAGTGAGAAGAACATCTCGCATTGCCTTCAATGCTTTCAGGACGTTACTCTTGCCACTTGAATTGGCACCATACAGGACTGCGACCGGAAGCAGTTCCACACCATTCGATGCCACTACAGAGTCCGACAGCTCCTGAATCGAAGTCGCCTCCATGCTTAATGTCATTTCATTTCGGAATGACCTAAAGTTTTTAAATGAGAAATTAACTAACATATCTTATAAGATTATACATTGCAAAGATAATAAAAAAAATAAACAACACATAATTTATGAGAAAATTTCTCTTAAACAGCAATCTGAATGTGATTTCATCAGGAGTTCTCTATATTTATAGCATCATACCGGAAGCTCTATGATATGGGGCTTGACTTCGGGGTCATGGGTCGCAAGGGATTCGACACATTTATCGCTCATGCTCATCTCCCTTATCCATTGGAGCGACTTCATCTGGGCCTTCCGACTTGCCGCTATGCCTGACGGCACCATCTCCTCCCAGTTTTTAGCACTATAGGCCCCATCTGCATCCAACAACACATATCTGCCGTCTTTGCCGGTAATCTTCACGGCTGAAAGTCCGGCACAGTGTCCCGGAATATTTATAAGCTGGATCGAGCCATTCCCAAAGAGGTCAAAACTGCGGCGAACGGGCCTTCTTTTCCGTTGTAGGCAAATAGAGTCACCGGAATACCTTCCCACCATTTTTTATTGTAGCGCACAATGTTATCGAAATGAGTGGGAAGAATGGTTTTGGCATACTTCATCTCATCTTCCGATACAAGGATACGCTTAGCATCGGCCACCTGATGAAGTCCGCAGGCATGGTCGCAGTCAAGATGTGTCAGCAGCACGAAATCAATGTCTGCGGTGTCTATTGCAAGAAAGAATTAGCTTCAGGCCTATTGTATGCACACTCAGTAGATGAGTTAATAAAAAATATTCACCGTAAGTTTACGGTGAATATTAAAGTGTCTATTGATATTTTACACACAATATTTATTAATATCATCAAATATTTTTATTCAGCATTATTCTTAAGCCATTCCGTGCGTACCGCATCCGGAAGATGAATTACCTTGAAATCGGAGAAAGTGGCGTTGAAACCGTTGCCGTCCGGACTGGCGGCATACATTCCTATTTTTACCGGACAGTTGGCTTCCATCCATGCATTGCGCATCATATGATACTCCTTGTCATCATAAGAGTAGAAGATCTCGATGGCATCGCGGCGACGCACAGCCTTTATCCACAAAGCTTCTACCGGTCTATCGAGTTCAATGACACTCCAGTCGGATGTGTGGTGAGTCACAACGGTACTTAAGTTAAACTTACCGTCGACAAACTCAATTCCACACTTTATGTAGTTCTCATGGTCGATGCGTATCATCATTCCAGCCTGGTCGAAGCGCACCTTGTAGTCGCCCTTCACCTTTACCTTTGCCTCAAACTCGCCTCCATATTCTGAGTAGTAGAAAGGAGCGTCATCCACGGTAAATCCATAGTGGGATATACGCCAATAGTCGCTGTTGGGAGTTACGAACATAGTGAGCTTGTCACCATTGATGTTCCATTCATCAGGTTCGTTGAACCAGTTCATCTTTTCAAGGGTCTGTGCCATAATCGATTGACTTAGTATTGCGGCTGTAGCCACGACAAAATATCTCAGTTTCATTCGATATAGAATTTAGATTCTACTGTACGAAAAATTGCCAAGTTACTGAAAATGAAATGGATTAACACCAAAATGTCAATTCCTTTCCTGTCACTATTGAATAACCGGCAGTTTTTTATTTTTTTGCAAAGTTAACATTTTTATCCTGAATAGACAATAACTATTATAACAATTTTGAAAAACTTGACTGACTTGATAGGTAACTATTCACGAATATCTTGTAAAGTCTCACACTGAGGGCACACAGAGCTATAGGTATTCATAAAAGAGATAATTTTATTAATTCATACTGATATCATCCACAAAGGGGCATTGCTTCGCTTGCCCTTGAAGCACACGGAGACTTTCGCTGCATAGTTACCTTGATAGAATTTTATGAAGTTTTTTAAATTGTTTTCGTTGGCACTGTTATGTCTGAGTGTGGGTCTTGGGATCCTTTATACATCCTTACTACATGTTTGATGACGCGTCGTACCGTACTCCATTTAGGGAATACGGCGAATGGCCTTACCGAACTGTAGCTTAACAGGATGAGTGTAAGAGATACGAGGGCGATTATAAACAGCCAGCCGTATATTTCCTTCATTGACACTACCAAGGCTTGTGTCTGCACCAGTCCATACAGCTCGCCCAATGGAGCGAAGGTGATGTCGGGATTGGTGTCTGTCACGTTGACACCCAGTAGAGCTGCATTTTTCGCCATAGTATGACGCAAGAATTCTCCGATTATGGCGGGTCCGAATGTCGCACCCATCACGGCTCCGGTAAAACCGTTGATCGTCAGGGCCTGCGGAAATATCTGGAACGGCAGTCCACTTTGCACTATTGAGGTCAGGAACACAATTGAGATGATGACCGACGCCGCTCCCCGGAAAAACAGTGGGATGAAAAGCATCTCTTTCTCAACATTATAATCTATGAAGAAATAGAAATATGCAAGATAGACGATGGCCAATGCAAAACCGATGGCAGTCATGGTCTTGTATCTCCACTTGCGCAAGGCGAATGTGA
>CAMWQY010000293.1 GCA_947176355.1 uncultured Porphyromonadaceae bacterium | reverse complement strand
AGCACACCCCAATTCAGATATGAAGCTTTTCCACCATATCCGGCAGTTGCCAAAATATCGGATTCAAGAGGCACCGGAGGCTTCACGGGCCTTACAACGAGGGTGTCTATCTTTGTCACTACCAATGTGTCGCGGATAGTGGTCACAATGGGCTTAGTATCAGCAACCATCATATTTTGCGATGGTTCCGTTATGACCAGTTCATACGTCTTATGGCTTTCAAGTTTTGAAGGGAAAAGATAATCACGCAATACGCCCCAAGAAGCGTGCTTGATCGTAATCTTCTTAGATCCACGAGGCAAGTATAACCATGTTTCCCCTGTTTTGTCGATACGTTTTGCTATCCCGAGAGGCGTCGAGAACGCGAAGTCAGGAGAGACGGCAATCACTTTGATCAATGCACATCCTTCATCATTGAGATCTTTCACAGGATTGATAAAGGCAGAGATATCATTGGGAAGGTCACGAAATCTACCTACACTGAACTCCTGCGCCAAGAGGGGCGCAGGAAATATGGCAAGCAGCAGATTGGCTGCAATAGCCGTAATGAGTGTCAGTAGCCTTTGTCTCATCTTGTTTTGCATCATTCAAGGTTGAAGTCTCCAATTTCAATCACATCTTCTTCTCCCCCAAGAATATATGGGGCGGGTTGCCATGTCCTCACATGTATCAATGGCATCGAACGGTCTCTGAAGTCCCAAAGCAGGAAAAGGTAGCCATCGTCGCTGTAGCGGTCGCAACTGTATTTCTGCCTTAGGGTCACGCCATATATTCCTTCCATAGTAGGATGCCGCAGTATTTTGAAATCAGAAAAGCCAACATCAATTTTGCTGTTAGAGTTGAAAATGCGCTCAAGTCGCTCAAGATATTCTTTTTTTGAACGAATTGCATAACTCACTTTCCTATTTCCATTTCCTGCAGTTTCCTTACTTCCGGTCCTTATCGTATGCCCGATTATGATGAGGGCATTGTCGCTGAATACCTGGCGTATGAAATCGATGTCGCGTGTAGTGTAGGATGTACGAAGATGCTCGCAGTAGCTGAGTATCCTGTGCCTGCTTGCGGAATCGGTCTCCTCGAGACGGCCACTCATCACTTTTTGCGCTTCTGCACGGAATGGATTGCCAACGCCGAGGGCTGATAAGTTAGCGTCTCTGAACCGGGTGTCAGCCGGAGGGTTGCTGTCATGAATGTAAGTAGTGGATTGGGCAGTGTTGACCATGCGCTCTTGCGCATTTGCCGCAGTGTCGATTTCCGGATTCAGATTCAGGTTCGGTGTGGAAATGTCGGAGAGTGTGTCAGTTGCAATCGATATTTTTGCCTCGGGAATAGACTCAGAGTTGGGCTGCAGGATTATTCCCACGGCCCATACTCCTAATACGAAGCTTAATATTATAAGCGATATGTTGACATTTCTCCTTTTTGACGGCATGTAGGTTTTTCAGGTTTTCAGTTCCAGTCTGTTATCTCTCCTCCTACTTCAATCTTGACCTGCTCCGGATTCTTGTCGACTACAAGGTTGACTATGTGGTGAATCCCCGGTTTGAAGAGAAACTTGCTCTCATACAGGAATGAAACCCCATTCATCACCACCTCAACAAGCGGCACACGGTTTTCCAGTCGCTGCGGAACAATTATCGCGGTGTAGGATGTCGGTCCTGCTTTCCGCGCAGTGACAGTTTTGGATGCAGCACGAGAGTTCTTAGTTGCAACTCCCGCAGCAAGGTCGATGGTGGCATCGGTCACTGTGTTGTGGACATAGACAATAGCGTTGTCAGGAATCTCACCTTCGAAGTCTTCTCCCTTGATCAGCCTGACAGTGAGCTTGCTCAGTATGTGTCGGAATTTAAGATTTATCGGATTAGGAGAAGCCTCAATTCCCAAGGATGAAGCATACAGGAAATCCGAGCCTTCATATCCGTCAATGCTATTGCCACCGGTCGCTTGCTGGTCGGTCGCTACAGAGAATGGCAGGTCGCTCACAGAAGATATCTCATCAAGCGCCGGATAGTATGCATACGCATTGTATGTGCCCTTGTCCCAGTATAGCTTTCTTCCGGGATTCCATCCGGAAGCTGAGAATGTGAGATGTTCATTGTTAAGCGTGTTGCCCGATATCTCAATAGGTCTATCTGACTCTGATACGAAAAGTCCTACAGCATCTCCTTCCTCGAAGGAAGTTTCCGTAGCACGCGTCTCCGACGGGTGGCTGAATGTGAATGACATTTCTACCTTTCCGTCGGTATCTGCTGTCGCCGGCTCCATTGACTCATTGGCGCAGGAGGCTACACCAAAAGTCAACAATAGAACGCTTGCGATTGAATTAATATTGCGTCTCATAGGTTTTATCTTTCTTACTTTAGTTTCTTCAAAGGACTTCCTTTGTGGATTACAGGAGGCAGTGAGCGGTTGCCAGAATTTACAGATCCCATATCCACACTTCTTGTTGTGGCACCTGCCGTACGCTTGTCGAGAGCTGCGAATTCCTCAAAGTCGAATGGCTCGCCGGCGTAGTTCTTTATTCTCCTTACGATACTTTCGCGGCTGATGGTGCTGTAGTATGGTATGTTGTTGTTCATACAGCTGTTCTGTTCAGAGCGGAATACCCCTCGGGAGTGCATAAAGCCACCTTCGAAGATGTCTACTATATCACTATATCTCTGGTCGAAGATGAGATGACTCCAGTCTACCTCATGCATCTTTCCGGTGAGCGAAATATTATCATACCATCCCAAGTATTTTCCCCACTCTATTTCATCCACATGTCCACAGCAGGTGCATCCGCATGCGTCAATAAATGCGTTATGGTAGATATACTCGTCGGCGAGTTTTCCAAAACCATGACCTCCAGCCTCATGCTGAATGACACCGCGTGAGTCTAAAGGATATCCATAGTCGCTCTTCGGGCAGAAAGCCACTGCATATCCGGCAGTCCACATCTGACATATTCCGCCATAGTCGGTGCTATTGGGCACAACAATGACAAGGGTCTGGTTTATGTTACTTTCGTTGACTGTCGGAGCATTAAGTACATAATCGGTCAGTTCATCATAGTCACACTTGAGTCCCACACCTCCGGTGTAAGTGGTGCCAAAACGGTTGTAACGGATTGAGTTGATAGTTCCGACTCCGCTTTCAGTGGATAGCGGAAACGCTGTGTAGACATTGAAGTAGTCTCGATAAGTTGTGTAGGGCTCTATTCCGAAGAAGTATTCCACTTGCTGCTTCATGTCTTTGAGGTATTCACCTCCGGAAATATCCTTTGCGTCGTAGCCGTCGCCAAGGATCACGATGTTGATGCCACCATTGTTCCCTTTGGTGGCTTTCTGGAGAGTGAGGTACTCATCTTCTCCGTATTCATATCCGTACTGGGTCACGTGGCAAGTATGGGTATATTCCTTACCTTTAAGGCTAAAGACTACATCGCCCTCGCGGATGTCTCCTGCTGCCGTAGACTTGATAGTGAGGGTTAGCTCGCTTTTCTTATTGCCGGATGTCCGGGATAGCTCACACCAGTCAGGCTTTGACTCGAGCACCCATTCACCTTCAGAATCGATGACGAGTGTCTGCTTGTGTTCTGTACTCAATGCACATGCTACAGCCGGACGACATACTAACTCGTGATGGGCAGCGATGCGCTTGAAATCGCGCCAACCGATTGCTGCCTGATACTGCGCCAAGGAAGTTTCCGGCACTTCTAAGGTGAAGTTGTCTTTTGATACTCCATCAAAGGCACCCTGCTGTATGTA
>CAMWQY010000292.1 GCA_947176355.1 uncultured Porphyromonadaceae bacterium | reverse complement strand
ATCTGATAATAGCCGTGAACAAGTACATGTCTCATTCCGGTAATGTATTTCCAAGGAGTATCGGGATGTGACTCTTTAAACTCAGCAGTAAGTTTATATGAAGCTTCTCCTATGATTTCAAGAAGTTTGACAACTCCAAAATATTCAATATCCTTGTCATCCAACAAATCAAAGGATTTGTTGGCATCTGCTACCATAAGTCTATCAATAGCGTCTCGGATATGTTCTAATCTTAACGGATCTTTAAGAGCCTCTCTCATAAATCTGAAGTTTTTCCGCATCTACCTGTTTTGCCACTCTTGGGAAAAGAGTTCCTTCCTCTACAAGGTCAACATGCCGACCCAAAAGATCCTCAAGTTTCTCAATCAACTCGCATATTCCGAAAATGCCCAAGACAGTCCCCGGGGTATATCTTACCAAAATATCCACATCACTATTCGGAGATTCCTCTCCTCTGGCAAACGAACCAAATATCCAGGCTTTCTCTATAGGCTGCTTAGAAAAAAAATCCTGTAGCTTTTTGAGATATCTCTGCGTCATATTCGATTATAATGTAATTTATACGCAAATTTAAGAATAAAATTCGATATTTCAAAACAAAGATAAAAAAAACGCCACGGATAAAAAGAATATCCGTGGTGTATTTTTTAGTATTAAGGTGTTAAAATAATGCTATTTAAGGCTTTGGCCTCCTATAAAGTCGCCAGTCTTTGGCTTTTCTGGAAGGAGATCCTTAAGCAGATCTTTCAGGTCGGCTCCGCGCAGGAAGCGTCTTAGGATTGTACCATCGGGAGCAAAGATGATTATCTCGGGGACGGAGTATACGCCGTAAGTAGCCATAAGTCTACGGCATTCATTCATCTGCGGCCACTCGTAGCCAAACTTATCCACTGCTTGATTTACATCATCCATAGCAATACCTAAAAACATAACGTCCGGATTATCCTTATATTCCTCATATAAAGATTTCAGATATTGATTGGCCTGCGAAATACATCCTCCACACCAGCTCGCCCACAGATCAGCCACCACATATCGGCCTTTCCCTACATACTGCGAGAGACTTGTTGGATTCCCTTCAAGAGTCTGCCCGATGAGTTCAGCAAATGGTTGACCTTCCCACACTGGCTTAAGGCGTTCCTTGCGTTCAGTCATATTCTCTATTGCAGCAAGATTCTTCGAGTCATCATCAAGAAGCGCCACCATCTCCATCCATTCTTCAGGAGAACAATCCAATCCATAATAAAGAAGAGCCCTCTCCCCAAGACCATTTCCTACATTCTTCTTAAACACTTCCTCTATTATTTCTTTAGAAGGAACAGTTCTGTACTCGACTTCGCTCAAACGCATGTGGCAATTTTTCCATCCCTCATTGAGTACACCTCCTTGCAATGGGAAATCCTCATTGACGTCCACGACAATTGTTCCCGGCTCAACTATAAGACTTATCGAATAATATTGTTTGTTTCCCGAATTCTGGTCGCTATTCTTGACTATGAGGTGGGCCGGGAATGAACGTTTACTCTCTCCCTTTATGTCTATGACTCCATTCTCAATAACGCCACAATCTTCACCACCCCAATCCGCTTCATTGGATAAAATCAGCTCCAGCCCATTAAGTTTACTGTCTGGAGTCTTTGACACAATCCTATACTCAAAGGAATAGGCACTCAATGAAATACCTAAAGACAACAGAATATAACATAAAATCTTTTTCATTTTTTCTTCAGTTTAATGTCCCACAATCCACCCGGGAATTCCTCACTTGGAGGGAAAGTCTCAGATGTCTCTATATCACTCAAATCTATGGTCATATCTCCTGTAAGCAGTTTCCCATCCACTCGGATAGCTTGTATATCAGCGGCTTCGCAATCCTTATCACGAGGACCTACCATGAGCTTAGCACCACCGTTCTTACTTAATTGAATGAATGGCGCTTCTTTAGGAGTAGCAGCTTTTGCCTCACTCTGATCCTGCAATCTGAAGTTAATCGGTAACGAGAACTGAGAGGCAACCGGTTTGCCGTCTGTCGTGGCAGGAGTCCATTTCGGCATAGCTTTCACCACCCTCATCGCCTCTTCATCCAGATCAGGCCAAGAACTCTCCAATATCTTGACATCTGATATTGAGCCATCTGACTGGATGATAAAACCGACTAAGGTCTTTCCTGTTCTATTATCGGAAAATGCTGAAAATGGATAACGAATATTATGGGAAATATACTGCATCAGCTTCTCGATTCCGCCAGGAAATTCTGCCGCTATTTCCGGATCCAAAAGAGTTTTTTCTTCAACCTTGACCTCATCAGGAGATTTGATTTCCTGTGTGGCTTTATAGGCATTAACTGTAAGTTCAGCAGGAGTATCAGCAGTGTCTTTATCTTCATCGACAACCCGTACCGTTATAGACTGAGAGACATCGACAGGACTGTCTGATATGTCTTTTTGAGTCTCAGTGAGTTTAAACGTAGCTGATTCAAGCGTTTTTAGGCCGGAAGCTACAGCCGGCATATTGACTACAGCCAGAGCCACATCTACGGCTAAGGCAAGTGAAAGGAGGCGCAGCCGGCGACGTCCGCTGCTTTTTTCTTTCTGCATCATGGCGATTCTGTTTTTGAGTTTACTATGGTTTAGACTATTGGCAAGTGTATGGAAACGGTTGCCGACTGTTTTTCTGATCAGCAGCATCTGATACTCCTTAATATTGACACCATTGTCAACAACCTCTGCATCTGCCTGATATTCATGAATCAACTTCAATTCATCGCGCATTAGCCAGGCGGCTGGATTATACCAAAGCAGCACACATACAGCTTGCGCGACTATAAGATCAAGATAATGTCGGCATCGGATATGGGCGAGTTCATGGGCCGTCACTGAGCTACGGACAGTCTCATAATCTACGGCACTCATCACTACATGTCTTCCGAAACTAAATGGCGCAGTGTCATTGCCTGGCATGACGACAAGCGTATACCCATCCTTCCGTATGAAAGTTCCTTTTCGGATATAAAAGAGGAGTCGTAAAGTAGACAAGATTGTCTTCAATAGAACTACTAAAGCACCTATAAGATATACCCACAATAAGATCTTAGGGACAACTGAAGAATTTTCTTCGACTATTCCAAGCGTATTCATAGTCAACTCCCCTATCGCGACGTGTGGGGAAGCGACAGAAAATTCGGTCATTTTCGGACTCCATTGGATATTGCCCAAGGGCCACGCAGCAAACGAAATCACATAGCATCCGAGCAGAATAATCCGATTGAGTTCTATCTGCTTTTCTCCGGAGATAAACAGTTTATACACAAGGTACAGCAACAAAAGGAATACCCCCGAATAGAGAGTGTAAGCGAGGAAAGATCCCATAGTAGTCACTTTTTATCACGTCTTTCCACCATATCGATGATCTCACGAAGCTCATCGACAGAGATCTTCTCTTCGTCTACAAGTGCTGAAACTACGGAACGATAACTATTATTGAAATAGTTCTTCACAAGTCGAGCAAGACTACTTCCACTCAGCTCGTTGCTCTCAACTAATGCCCCGTAAGTATAGGCACCATTGCGCTCTCCTACGTGAGTAACAAAACCTTTATCGCATAGAATCCTGACTGTAGTGGACACAGTATTGAAATGAGGTTTTGGGTCGGGATATGTAGCGAGCAATTCCCTTATGGTCTGCGGACCATCGCTCCAGAGACGCTCCATGACCTCCGCTTCTTTCTCCGTAAGTTTCTTTGGTTGTTTCTTCATAATTA
>CAMWQY010000291.1 GCA_947176355.1 uncultured Porphyromonadaceae bacterium | reverse complement strand
ATGAGTGGATTCAAACAAATATTCAAAAGGTCGGTCATACAGCTGACCGGGCGCCCAATCTATTGGGCAGCAATGTTTGTGCTCCCCCTCTTTCTGATGCTAATGCTCACTAATATGATGGAGTCAGGGTTGCCGGATAAGGTGCCTGCTGCCATCGTTGACAAGGACGGAACAGCTTTATCTCGCGAAATCACCCAAAATTTGGGGTCGCTACAGATGGTAGATCTCGTAGACCAAAGCAACTCTTATACGGAGGCGCGCCACAAGATGCAGGAAGGCAAGATATTCGGTTTCTTTATGATTCCGGAGAATTTCGAGCAAGACCTGCTTTCGGGCAAAGGTCCTACAATAACGTTCTACACGAATATGACCTATTTCGTTCCGGCATCGTTGCTATTCAAGTCGTTTAAGACCACTGCATTGATGTCGAAGGCAGGAATAATGCTGAATGTAGCGGAGACTGCCGGACTCTCAGCCGACGAAGTAGTCCCGATGATACAGCCAATCAACATTGTGAACAGAGGACTCGGGAATCCGGGACTTAACTATGCAATTTATCTGTGTAATTCCTTCGTGCCATGTGTGTTCCAACTGATGATCATGCTGATGGTATGCTTCTCTTTAGGTGAGGAAATCAAGTATGGCACATCGCCTAAACTACTTCAGATGGCGGGAGGAAATATCTATAAGGCTATCGCAGCGAAAATATTGCCACAAACCATTGGATGGTGGATCATGATTCTCTTCATGGAGTCGTGGCTCTACTTCTGGCAAGGGTATCCTATGCATGGCAGCTGGTGGTGGTTTACCATCTCAGAACTGATGTATGTTGTGGCATGCCAGGCTATGGCAGTGTTCTTCTTCGGAGTCTTACCCAACTTGCGATTCAGCCTTTCTGTCTGTTCGCTATTAGGAATACTTTCCTTCTCATTGGCAGCATTCTCATTCCCGGTAGAAAGTATGTACGGAGCTATAGCGATATTCAGCTATGTCATGCCTATACGCTATAATTTCCTCATCTACATCGACCAGGCTCTGAATGGAATCGACATCTGGTATTCACGGTGGTGGTATGTGGCATACATCGTGTATATGCTGTTGCCTCTGACGCTGATGTGGAGGATAAAGAAGGAATTTGCAAGACCGGTATACATTCCTTAATGCATAATGCATAATTCATAATGCATAATTGGCTACGCAATAAAAAGCATTATGAATTGTGAATTATGAATTGAATGAAGATTATGAATTATGCATTATGAATTATGAATTAAAAGAAATATGGGAATATTTATAAAATCATATATAAAGGAGCTGAAGCTGATGACGACGGATATCGGCATCATCCTCTTCCTGGCATTCCTTCCCATCGCCTACCCTATCATCTACTCTCTGATCTATAATCCGGAGCAGGTGAGAGACGTAAGGATGGTGGTGGTTGACCACGACAGGTCAGCTCTGTCACGCGAGTTGGTCAGAAACCTTGATGCCACTCAGGAGGTAAGAATCATCGGTTATGCGGCTGATCTCGGTGAAGGGAAGAAAGCCATGAATAGCCATGAATGCTATGGCATACTTGAGATTCCTGAGGGTTTCGAGAAAAAAGTAGGCAGAGGAGAATCCTCTCCGGCAGTACTCTTTTCAGAAATGAGTCTTCTGCTTCGCTATCGAGGCTTCCTTGTGGCTACCACCAATGTAGCTCAGGCTATGGGAGCTGAGATACTCAATGAAAAAATCAGTGAGAGCGCACCATTGGCGGAGACTCTTATCTCCGGAGATCCGCTTGGGGTTGAAAATGTGACTATGGGTAACCTTGAATCCGGTTTTGACTCGTTTATCATGCCGGGTGTACTTGTGCTGATTCTTCAGCAATGTCTTATCCTTGCAGTGGGCATGACCGGCGGAGCTAAAAGAGAAAAACCATGGCTTTATAGCGATATTGACAAGGCAACAGGGTGGGGAACCATCAAGTCATTGTCAGGGGCAGCACTTGCCTACATGACATTCATAGTCGTAGCTTGTGTATATATGCTTCATTATGTGCCGATGATGTTCCGATTCCCGATGGCAGGGAATCCATGGGAAATTCAGTTGTTTATCCTTCCTATGGTGATAGCGTCAATTTCGCTTGGTTTCTGTTTCCAAGCCTTCTGCAGGGAGCGAGAATCAGTGTTTGTGCTTTGGGTAGTCACTTCCGTGGCATTCCTCTTCCTCTCAGGCTTGACATGGCCACGCTATGCAATGGGATCCTTCTGGCATACAGTGTCGGACCTCGTTCCGGCGACATTCGGAGTAGAAGGATTCATCAGAATGAATACGAATGGTGCTACATTGGCACAGGTGAGCAACGACTACATCGCTCTATGGATACAGGCAGCCGGATATTCCGTATTGGCATTCCTCGTGCAAAGATTCTATGTGATGCCGACCCGCGTCAAAGCTCTCAAAAACCCCGGAAGAGTACCTATCGCATAACCAATAACCTTGTAGGGACGCTAAATCTGCTTGCGCAGTCGTGCCGGTGGGATATTGAGGCGGTCGCGGTATTTGGCGACAGTACGACGACTTATATTCAGACCTTCCGAAAGGAGGGTCTGAGTTATTTTTTCATCACTTAGCGGATGCTTCGGGTCTTCGGCATCGACTACTCGGCGTATCTCGGCTTCAATCTTGCGATTGGTAAGCGCATCAGTGTCTTCTTCGCCTGAATTGTCACCCACCGTATCGCTGAAAAAGAAGCGCAGCGGAAAAATACCCCAGGGAAGAGCGACGTATTTATTTGCCGTGCATCTTGAAATGACGGAAGCGTCCTGACCTGTGAGTTTTTCGATATCTTTTATCATCATCGGGCGAAGACGATAGATGTCCTCAGTGTCGAAATATTCACGTTGCAACTTCACGATTGCCGTTGCCACTGACATCATAGCCTGTTGGCGCAACTTAAGGGATTTGATGAAATCTCGCGCATCATTGTAGCGGTTGAGGATAAACTCCCGGTCGGAGTTGTCTTTCAATTTCTCCATCCGTTTTGTCATGTCGGTTTCCGCTTGAGAAAAGGTTTCGCTGATGCGTAGTTCTGGGATACGGTTATTGAGGGTGATGATGGGTTCGTCGCCTGAAGTGTCGATAATTACGTCCGGAATAATCGTATTTGTGCCGATGGCAGCGGAATCAACCGATGCCCCCGGTTTAGGATTGAGTGTGCGGATCAGATCGATGGCTGCATTTACCCTTTCTTGTGAAATCCGCAATCGGGATACGAGCAAATGAGTATGAAGCATGGAAAAAGCTTCATATTGTTCGTTGAGGATACGAAGGGCATCGTCGCGAGTCTGTGAAGGGGGAAGATAATCAAGCTGTATGGAAAGGCAATCGGCGAGTGACACGGCACCGACACCATGGGGCTCGAGAGTCCGGACCACTTCCAACCCTTTATCCATGACAGATTGGGGCAAATCTATCCCCTCTGAGAAAGCGAGGTCATTTACGAGAAAAGATGGGTCTCGCTGGAGGCGCCCATTGGAATCAAGGTTGCCGACTATGAAGCGGGCTGCGGTGAGCACGTCCGGATCGAGATGGAGCTGTCCTAATTGAGAAAGCAAAGAGTCATAGAGAGAAGGAGCTGAGTCAGCGAGGGGCATCTCCGTGTAATCATCGGAAGACAAGACTCGTCGGCTGGAGGAATTCCATTCTGTTTGTGTCTTTCTCTTAAACACATCTGAATCTGCCGAAGAACTCTAGGGTGTAGATCTCGGTGGTCGCCG
>CAMWQY010000290.1 GCA_947176355.1 uncultured Porphyromonadaceae bacterium | reverse complement strand
TAGACAGGGTATAATTCGTCTAATTCGTTTAATTAGTCTAATTGGTCTAATTGGTCTAATTAGTCTAATTAGTCTTATTGGTCTAATTGGTCTAATTGGTCTAATTGGTCTGATTGGTCTGATTGGTCTGATAGGGCTGATAGGGCTGATGGGGGATTTGCTTTTATTGGGCAAAATAAAAAGGGGCTTTATGAGCCCCTTTTCTTCTGGAAGAATGTTTTCATCAAATCTCCGCATTCTTCTGCTAATATTCCTGAGATCACTTGTGTCTTAGGATGAAACGGTGATTTTCCTCCATAATGACTATGGAATCCACGCTTTTCATCATCGGCTCCCCACACAACTTTACCGAATCGAGCCCATCCGATTGCACCGGCACACATGTAGCAAGGTTCCACCGTGACATAAAGGGTGCATTCCGGAAGCACTCGTCCTCCAAGATTCTCTTGTGCAGCAGTGATAGCCATCATCTCAGCGTGGGCAGTCACATCTGTCAGCCTTTCTGTCTGATTGTGTCCTCGCGCTATGATGCGGTCGTTGCATACTACGACGGCGCCAACCGGCACCTCATCTTCGTCAAATGCAAGCTCTGCCTCTTTGATGGCTTCGCGCATCCAATATTCATCAGTCTTTGGTGTCATTTTCTTCGGTCGGTTTGCATGCGTCGGCTACTTTTTGCATAAGCCATCGGGGCGTAGAGGTAGCTCCGCAAATACCTATGCTTTTGGCATTTTCTATCCATGCCGGGTCAAGTTCAGTCTCGTCTGTTATCAAATAAGTCTTCGGATTCACTTCTTTGCATTGCGCATAGAGCACCCTGCCGTTGCTGCTTTTTGCTCCGCTGACGAAGAGTATGACGTCATGATTGGCTGCAAAGTCGCGCATCTTAGGCATTCGGTTGGCTACCTGACGGCAGATGGTGTCAAACCATTGGAATGACCCCTTGGTCTTCCTTGACTTGATTTCAGCAACTATTTCTTGAAATCCCTCAATCGACTTCGTGGTCTGCGAATAAAGCCAGATGTCACGGTTTAGGTCAAGGTTATCAAGGTCTGCCTTGTCTTGAATCACAACAGCCTGTCCGTCGGTCTGCCCGACAAGTCCGTTCACTTCTGCATGCCCCGGTTTTCCATAAATTATAATCAGAGGCTCCTTTTCCGGATTGGCTGTAAGATTATTATCTACATCAGCAGCAGGAGCGGCTGATTTGGAATATGCATCCTTGATCCTTTTCTGAAGTTGAAGCACCACCGGACATGTGGCATCAATAATCTCTATGTTATTGCGTCGTGCTGTCTCGTATGTGGAGGGGGGTTCGCCATGGGCTCTAAGCAGTACCTTTACATTATGAAGTTTGGAAAACTCCTCATGGTCGACGGTGATAAGTCCCTTTTTCTGAAGGCGTTCCACTTCGCCGGCATTATGCACTATGTCTCCAAGGCAGTAAAGCACGCCGGTGCGTTCCAGTTCCTCCTCAGCCTTGCTGATGGCAGTGGTCACTCCAAAGCAAAATCCACTTCCGTTGTCTATCTCAATCTTCGCCACGGGTTTTCTCCTCAAAAAGATTTACGAGCACATCCATCTGCTCTTCGCGGGAAAGATTGTCGTTGTCGAGCACAAAAGCGTCATCGGCTTTGCGAAGCGGCGACTCCTCGCGAGTGGAATCAATATGATCCCGCTCCTTGATATTTGCAAGCACCGACTCAAAGTCGGATGGGGTGCCTTTTTCAATCAGTTCGTCATATCTGCGTTTAGCCCTGACTTCCGGACTGGCATTTACGAACACCTTCATCTCAGCATCAGGAAAGACGGTAGTGCCTATGTCGCGACCATCCATCACTATACCCTTGTCTTTTCCATACTGCTGCTGAAGTTTCACGAGGTAGTGACGCACTTCCGGTATGACTGCCACCGGACTGACCCAGCCGCTTACCTCCATGCCGCGTATCTCCTTCTCTACATCCTCACCGTTGAGAATTGTATGTTGCGTTTCTTCGGGAGTGATCGCAAAAGAGATGTTGATGAGAGGGAGAGCCTTTATAAGCGCTTCGGTATTTACGCCTGTCTCTTTATTTGTCATGCCGTGGCGGATGGCATAGAGGGTAGTGGCACGATACATCGCGCCACTATCCACATATACATATCCTATTTTCTTTGCAAGCTGCTTAGCCATGGTGCTTTTGCCGCTTGAACTGAAACCATCGATAGCTATCGTTATCTTCTTCATTTCTTACCGGTTGTCTTTTTAGCTGTAGTCTTGGTCGTCGACTTTTTCGTAGCAGTCTTTGTAGTTCCCTTTTTTGCCGGAGCTTTCTTTGCAGTAGCTTTTGCCGTTTCTGCTTTAGCCGGTTCAGTTGCAGAGGCTTCCTCTTTCAGCGTATTCGGCTTGCGACCCGGTCTTGGTCTCACCATTCTCAATACTTGAGCCGTGCGTGCAGGGATGTACATTTTCAGCCATCCTTTTCCTGCCGGTGTATAAAGAGGATCCGGAGTCGTGAAGTGATGTACAGAGTCATCGATCAGTCCATGTCCTCCAAACTCAATGGCGTCAGAGTCAAGCACTACTTCATATTCTCCCGCAGGAGCAAGAAATCCGTATCCCGGGAAAGACTGGTTGGGGCTCCAATTGAAGACAAAGATAAGATCGCCTCTCTTGAATGCGAGCACTTGATCGTCGTCTTTCTCCCATAGTTTCTCTACCGGTTTTGCTTGGAAGTTATACTGCTTTTCCACCAATCCTACCATAGCATTGTCGAAGCGGTTGAGATATTTATATTTCAGGTCTTCTCGATCTACAAGATCCCACTGTCGGCGTGCATATTTATAACTCCATCCGTTGCCTTCGCGAGGGAAGTCGATCCATTCGGGATGTCCGAACTCATTACCCATAAAGTTGAGGTATCCTCCATTGATGCTTGCCAAAGTCACAAGGCGAATCATCTTGTGGAGAGCCATGCCACGCTCCACGGTGAAATCATTGTCGCCGTCCATCATGTGCCAATACATTTCCTTGTCGATAAGACGGAAAATAATTGTCTTGTCGCCTACAAGTGCCTGATCGTGGCTCTCGCAGTAGGATATAGTCTTTTCATCGGCACGTCTGTTGGTCAGTTCCCAATAAATGGAAGTCGGATGCCAATCTTCATCCTTCTTCTCTTTTATCATCTTGATCCAATAGTCGGGGATGCCCATTGCCATACGATAGTCGAAACCGATGCCTCCATCTTTGAACTTGACAGCTAATCCGGGCATACCGCTCATTTCCTCAGCTATGGTGATTGCATTCGGATTCACTTCATGGATAAGAAGATTGGCAAGTGTCAGGTAGACGATAGCGTTTGTGTCTTGATTTCCATCATAATAATCGGGATATCCTCCGAAAGCTTTGCCAAGTCCATGGTCGTAGTAGAGCATGGAGGTCACTCCATCGAAGCGGAAACCGTCGAACTTATATTCCTCCTGCCAGAACTTGCAATTGCTGAGGAGGAAGTAGAGCACTTCGTTCTTTCCGTAGTCGAAAAGGAGAGAATCCCATGCCGGATGCTCGCGGCGGTCTCCCTTGTTGAAGTATAGGTCGTAGCTTCCGTCAAGACGACCGAGACCCTCCACTTCGTTTTTCACAGCGTGGCTGTGTACGATATCCATGATGACTGCTAATCCCAGCTCATGGGCATCGTCGATCAGATGCTTTAGGTCGTCAGGAGTCCCGAAACGGCTTGAAGCAGCATAGAAACTGCTGACGTGATAACCAAACGATCCATAATAAGGATGTTCCTGGATTG
>CAMWQY010000289.1 GCA_947176355.1 uncultured Porphyromonadaceae bacterium | reverse complement strand
CCAAATACACCGGCAGCTAAGGGCTGCTCGTCCATTGCCGGGGGGTAGGCTGCTCGATGCTTTGTCATCGGAGCCGTCTGGCGACAGACGGTCAAGATAAATGACAGACGGGATATTTTTCTATATGGAGATTTATCCTACATAACCCGGCTTATATCTTTTCTGCATTCTTTTGCGGGGCGGATTAGCGTCCGCTCCGTCTTTTTTTTTTATAATTCGCATTGTATGTCAAGGAAAAAAGGGAATAGGGTTAAAAGGTTATGGGTATTTAGGATATGGCAGAAAGCACAGACAATAAAAAGGAGAAAAAGCCCGGTGTCTTCGAACGCCTGATTGACAAAGCAGAAAGGTGGTATAATTATTGCGTATCGGGCGTTTGGTCAGACCCCCGTAAGACTATGAAGGTGCGTCTTATCAAGACCATCAATCTGACCGTACAGGCCTTTTTGAATAGGGACCTTCAGATTAAATCAATGGCGATTACTTATCAGACAGTTTTCGCCATGGTGCCTGCGCTTGCCCTCCTTCTCGCTATCAGCAAGGGATTTGGATTTCAAGAAATCGTAGAAAAGGAACTCTATACATATTTCCCATCGCAAAGCAAAGCTCTGGGCACTGCACTTGGTTTTGTGGATTCTTACCTCGCGGAAGCTTCCTCAGGCATTTTGGTAGGTGTTGGATTAATTGTCTTGCTTTGGACATTAATATCTCTTCTCAGCAATATTGAAGATGCTTTCAACAATATTTGGGATATCAAGACAGGAAGAAACACGATACAGAAAATTAAAGACTATATTGCCATTTTCTTGTTGATTCCTGTATTGATGATTCTCAGTTCGGGCATATCTATCTTCATGTCTTCTACAGTATTGGCAGTTATTCCTTTTGCCTTCATGACTCCAATGATCAATGCTTTGATGGAGCTTTTGCCTGTAGTGCTGACGTGGGGAGCCTTTACCCTCTGCTTTTGGCTTATACCTAACACGAAAGTGGAATTCAAATATGCGGCTATATCAGGAGCCTTCTGTGCCGTAGCATTCGAAGTGCTTCAGTTGCTTTTCCTCAACGGTCAGATATATGTATCAAAATACAATGCCATCTACGGTTCGTTTGCTTTCCTTCCATTGATGCTGATATGGCTTCAATTGAGTTGGCTATTGCTTCTCTCAGGATGTGGGCTTACATATTCCCTACAAAACGTATTTTCATATAATTTCTTCGGGAATCTGACATCGGTGGCAGAAAGCTACTTCAGGGAGGTGCTTCTCGTGGTGACAGCCGTCATCTACCGTCGATTCCATTTAGGAATGACTGCTCCTACACGCAACAAACTTTCCATGACCTACGGACTGCCGATAAGATTGGTGAGCAACATTGCCGACAAGCTCGAGAGAGCAGGACTGGTGCAGATAATTGAAAGCCGTGATGGAAAGGATGACCCCGGGCTCATTCCTACTACTGATACCGACAAAATCATGGTCAAAGACGTAGTGGCAAGAGTGGAATCTGCCGGAATGAAAGACTTCATCCCCGAGTTCAACACCACTTACAAACAAGCTCTCACGGAGCTCAATTCAATATCTGAAAAAATGTATGAAGCAGCCGGAAACATGCTCATTCGCGACCTCGATATTTTTGTAGACATCGACAACCCTAATTAATTATCATAATACCCTGAAACTATCAAGCACAACTGATTTTTATATGTTATACAACACTTTTGGATATTTTTTTTCAATTATATTTTGTCAGTCTACATATTTTAACTAAATTTGCGACTAATGAAATAAAAGATTAACTACAGATATGAGTTACCTGAAATTTGACAAAAATCTAATGATAAACCTGGAGCAGAGTCTTCCAAAAGAAATGCTCCGTACGAACAAATCAGGAGCTTACCACTGCACGACAATTGTCGGTTGCAACACCCGCAAGCAGCATGGTCTGTTGGTGATCCCTATTCCGGAGATGGACGACAAGGCACACGTGCTTCTGTCAAGTCTCGATGAAACAGTGATCCAACATGGCGCTCCCTTCAACTTAGGCCTCCATCAGTATGGCCCTGACGTGTTCTCACCCAACGGACACAAGTATATCAGAATGTTCGACTGCGAGACTGTCCCGACAATGACATATCGCGTCGGTGGCGTGATACTCAAAAAGCAGAAGACTTTCATCAGCAATGAAAACCGAATACTGATCAAATACACGCTTGAGGAGGCTCACTCAGACACAACCCTACAGTTCAGGCCGATGCTCGCTTTCCGCAACGCCAATGATCTCGTGGTGGAAAACACCGCCATCAACAAAGAGATCAAGGATGTGAAAGATGGCATCTCTTGCTGTCTTTATTCCGGATATCCCGACCTCGTGATGCAATTCAGCAAACCCGTAAAATGGGTCAATGACGGTCATTGGTATAAAGGGATTGAATACTATAAAGACAGAGACCGCGGGATTCCTTATAAAGAAGACCTGTGGGTGCCGGGGTATTTTGAGCTCCCTATCAAGAAAGGAGAAAGCATCATTTTCAGTGCCGGAACTTCTGAAATAAATCCGGCAGATCTTGAAGCTCTCTATGAAAGCGAGATAAAATCACGCACTCCACGCACGAGCTTCTACAATTGCTTGAAGAACTCAGCCAAGCAATTCTATTTGAAAAACAAGAGTGGCATGTATATCATGGCAGGGTTCCCATGGTATAACGTGCGCGCCCGCGATGAGCTCATGGCCCTTCCCGGCTGTACACTTGCCATCGACCACCGCGACGACTACATCAAGATCATGGATACTTTCCTCAAGGCTCTTAACAAATACATCGACAAAGGAGAAAAAGATCGGACAATCCATGAAATAGACCTTCCCGATATCCCACTTTGGACCATTTGGGCGATCCAGCAATATCGTCGTAATACCGACACACGCGCTTGCCGCGACCTTTATGGTGAAACTGTGAAGAAGCTTGTAGATGATATCCGCAACGAGAGAATCAAAAACCTTCATCTCAACTCCAACGGTCTGCTCACAAGCAATGGCATCGACACTCCGGTCACTTGGTTATCAGCTTCCATAAACGGGCGTCCTATTATCCCGCGCACAGGATATATCGTTGAGTTTAATGCACTATGGTACAATGCCATTCGCTTCCTAATTTCTCTCTACGAAGGAGAACCCGGAATGAAGGAATATATCGACGAATTAAACACCCTTGCTGAAAAAGTCAAAGTTAGCTTTGTAGAGACATTCCTGAATGACTCCGGCTATCTCTACGACTATGTCAATGGTTCTTACGCTGATGTTGAAGTACGTCCTAATATGGTCATCGCGATCGGACTTGAATACTCACCACTTGATCGCCGCCAACGCAGAAAGATCCTCGACTTTGCGTCAAGAGAACTCCTTACTCCTAAGGGGCTCCGCACATTGAGCCCGAAAAGCTATGCTTACCATCCTAACTATGTCGGTGGGCCCGTAGAGCGTGAATACGCAGTGCATCAGGGTCCTGTACGCCCGTGGCTATTCGGTTTCTATGCCGACGCATATATTAAGGTGTTTGGAGTGAGCGGACTCGGATTTATCGAGCGTAAGCTTATCGGGTATGAAGACGATATGTCGGAAAACTGCATTGGTTCGCTGAGCGAGATGTATGACGGCAATCCTCCGTTCGCCGGACGTGGCGCCGTGTCTACAGCCAAGAATGTAGGCGAAATCTTGCGCACCATCAAGAATGTGAAAGAACTCAACAAATTACAGAACTACGATAATTAACAAGATATGAAGGCAT
>CAMWQY010000288.1 GCA_947176355.1 uncultured Porphyromonadaceae bacterium | reverse complement strand
GGCTTGGGTGCTTCTGCATGACGGTATTTCACTGCGATACGCCCCTTTACATCGATGTCAGGATCTGCAAATACAGGAAGAGTAGCTTCCGCTGCGCGTACCACTGATTTTATAAAAGGGTCGGTCGGGCGATCGAAGATGATGGAGAACGACACTTTATTGCCGTCGATACGGATGTCATCTTCCACCATCCCGAGCTCAACGATATTCTTTCCGTTGCCGGGATACTTGACATTTGTCAGCGCATCAAGTATAAGTTTTGGGTATATTGCCATAGTTTCTTTATTTTTAATTCATAATTCATAATGCATAATTATTTGTCGTTGAATTTCAATCGAAAACATAATTATGACATTATGCATTTAATTTGATCAGCTACTTAATTCATTATTCATAATCAATATTCATAATATTTTGACCATTCTTAATTCATTACCTTTTATCAAATCGTAACCAATTATGCATTGTGAATTATGCATTATGAATTGATTTGAGAGTGTCTGCCGAATTCACTGTGATAGTCGTCTTTCACGAGATAACTGCAATCAGGCTCCTTTATTTCTCCTTCTCCAATGCGGAATGATATCAGCTTTATTGTCTTGCCTCGAGAGAGCCATTGCTGCTCATAGAATGTCTTGATTGAAGTCACAGGGTCAGCAACGCCACTGCCATACAGGTCGTCGGTATTTGCAAGGACTTCGAATCCATTTAGTTCTACAAGTCGCTTTGTATATTCATACAGGAAAGGGGAGTCAGTCTTCAGATTCACGATGCCTCCCGGACGCAGGAATGTACGATAGTTGGTCAGGAATCTTGAAGATGTCAGTCTCTTTCTCGCCTTCTGCATTTGTGGATCGGGAAAAGTGATCCAGATTTCGTCCACTTCTTCAGGATCAAAAAACTGCGTTATCTGTTCGATCTCGGTGCGAAGGAAAGCAGCATTCTCCATCCCTTTTTCCTCAACACTTTTAGCCCCTTTCCACATTCGGGCTCCTTTGATGTCGACACCGATATAGTTGCGGTCAGGGTTGGCTTCAGCTAAACCGACTGTATATTCCCCCTTGCCGCATCCAAGTTCGAGGGTGATAGGATTGGAACGGGAGAAAAATTCGCTGTTCCATTTCCCTTTGAAAGGGAATCCTTTTTCTATCAGGATGTGGCGTGGATATTGAAGCACGCATCCGAATGTCTCCATGTCAGAGAATTTCTGCAGTTTGTTTTTTCCCATATCAGGAGGAATGTTTGATTGTTTAAGAGTTTAAGGGTTTAAGAGTTTAATCGTTTAAGGGTTTAATCATTAACGATTTATGACGAGAATTTTAGTGACCTCACTATATGACCCTCCTCCGGGTCCGGATGAGGCAAGCACGAAATATACTCCGCTTGGGACCCTGTTAAGGTCCATGCCGCAGACGTCCCATTGCACTCTTCCTGCTCCTGCAGGTCCGAGCTCGCGGATGATATTCCCTGCAGAATCTGCAATCTTGACTATGCAGTCTTCTTCCAGTCCGTCGATTGTCACCCAACCATAATAATCATGGCGTACAGGATTGGGAAATGCTCTGACTGAAGAAGATCCCGATTCTGTAGCCTGACCGTTTAGATAATACTCGCAAAGTCCTGCAGAAGTGGCTATCATCATGGAGTTGTTGTCAGGATTATAGCATGTAGCATACACTATGTCGGAAGGAAGCCAAGAATTGTCACTGTCTATTTCCTGGATGATCGTTTTTCCATCGGCTGAAGTACATACAATACCTCCTCCGGAAAGTGAGAACCATTTTCGTCCCATACCATCTATGGAGATGTCATTGACGCTAATGCCGGAAAGAAGGTAGTCTGCAAGAGATGTCCCGTCGTTACGGCTTACCTTAATTCTCGACACCTTGTTGGGATTATTAAATGCATCTTTGGGATTGAAAGTGAAAACGCCATTGTCAGATCCGACCCATACGAGTCCTGTTGATGGATCCTCTATTGCACAATAAATGTAGTTACATTCAAGTTTCCCATCTGAATCTTCCAAATTGGGGGTGTTCATTTGCACTTGCCGGTAGCCAGAGTACGTATCAGGCGTTCCATTATGATCGTATATCACGAATGGATTATTATAATAGTTAAGGGAGAAGTATACGACTATATTTTGGTTCCCCGGGTAAGATAAGGGCATTATAAGATTTGCCACATTCCCTCTCATACCTTCAATTTTTAGCCTTGTAAAAGGTTGAAAGGTTTCAGGGGAGGAGCTTGCTTTTCGCTTTTGGGGAGTCCATACCCAAATCTCCGGATAATAATAGTTCTCATCTTCAGTGTTTAGATGAGCTATCCAAAAGTTGCCATTGCTGTCAAATACAGGATTGGTCAGCATATAAGCATTGGCCCATGAAGAATATGGATCTTGCATGGAGACATGACCGGGATAGTCCGGATAGTCATCGCTTCTTGTTATATGAAGTAATGACGACATGTCGGTGATATTATATCGTAGCAGCCCATTCATAATGGACCCGAAATAGAACACATCAGGATCGTCGGGATCTTGTGCAATACCACAAGGGTTGGTAAGCCTGTATTGACTTTCAAGGTCAAGATATGGAAGCCCATACATTTTCCAAGTCCGGTCTTTTAGGGCTGACAGCAATATTGGATTTTTTGCCATGAAAGAGGAGAAATTCTGATTGATGCCATGTGAGTTGACAAGCATTCCGTGGCGTGGAGAATAAAATAGATTATTCGATCTGAATACAGCCGGTGCATCTGGTCTTGAAATCTGTCTTGTGACAGACCAATTGTTGTCTCCTTCGTGACGTACTGAATATACACCTTCACGTGGCTTTGCGTAAAAGAAGTTTTTAAAGTCCCAACTTCCGCAAATTAAGTACCTATCTACTTCCCTACGTTCCAGTGCGGTGAGACGTGTGGCATTCCTGTCAAGCTGATAGAGTGACCCATAGTGACCAAAGAGTATGCCATCTCTGTTTTCGGTTATGTCGGCATTATCAAGTCTGCCAATAGGAAATATATCCGGGGTCTCTTTTCCGGATTCAAAACTGATTATTTTATGGGCAATTACTCCATTGTCGTCTCTTGAAATGACACATCGATCAGAAGTGAGGGAAAGCAGGTCGCCAATTTTGCCGGGGCCTCCCAAGTCTGATTCTTTAAAGTCAGAAATAGACAAATGCTTGGAGTTTGCCTTGTCTTCATAAAGCTTGCCGTCTCGTGCTATCAGGAATTTGTCGGCAACTCTGATGACTTTGTCGATTTTCTCATTGTATATTCCACTCGATGCCACTTCATTTTTCTTATCGTCAATGATTATGAAGCCGAAGTCGGTGGCTAAATATGCCAGATTTTGTTCGGGGTCAAAAGAAATCGAGTTGATTTCTTTTGAGTTTGATGAGCTATAGCTTTTTAGGGCATTGATAGTATTGACAGAACCATCGTCATGAAACAAATCGATAGTGAAGTCGTCATAGACTATCAGCAAGTAATTTCTCTTAGCATTATAATTTGCAGCCTTGATTACTGAGCGGCTAAGAAAGTTCTGAGCGTTATAATGGCGAAACTCGTCAGTTTCTTTATCAATAGCGAAAAGAAACATAAGCTTTTCATTATAGTCTATTTGTTTGGCATCATATAGCTGTGCCTGTGCAAGTATGTAGGTCTTCTCAGGGGTGTCAAATATCTTCTCGACCTTGTCATCGAAAGTATTGAAAAGCCGCCAGTCTGTAGAGACAGCCGCTTTCGCTCCAATTATGGAAAAAAGACAAATGCATATAGCCCCAAGCCATTTCATCA
>CAMWQY010000287.1 GCA_947176355.1 uncultured Porphyromonadaceae bacterium | reverse complement strand
TTACGCTTGTGCGTAGCCATCTTGTGGCCTTTTCTTTTCTTTCCGCTGGGCATAATAATTGATATTTTATGAGATGTTTTTTAATGAAAATCTTACGATTTTTTGCTTATCAAAAGAGCAACATAGAGTGTGCCCTTGATTTGCGACTGCAAATATCGTGATTTTTTTTGAAATAATCACTATTTATAGGCCAAAAAATACAATTTATCTGCAAAATTAGTGTTATCTTTGCAGAAAAAGAAGGATTATGACCCCAAAATGGATATTTTTTGACCTCGACGACACTCTGTTCGATTTCTCCAAGGCTTCGTTGATTTCGCTGCAAAGGCTCTGGGAAGAGACGCCCGAAATCAAATCTCGGTTTGCTAATTCCGAAGCGTTCATTGATGAGTATCACATCCACAACAAGCGCATGTGGGATCTTCATGAGAGTGGAAAAATCTCGGCTGATTTCCTAAAATCAGAAAGATTCAGACTTACAGTCTTTCCTGACCAAATCGATGAAAATAGCAATAATGCATCGCGCAGATTAAACGACCGTTATCTTTGGATGCTCGGAGAATGCAACACTCCCGTAGAAGGGGCTCGTGAACTTCTCAGAGATTTATCGAAGAAATATTTAATTGGGGTACTGACTAACGGTTTTACTGAAGTTCAATATCGTAAACTGAAAACGACAGGACTTAACCGATATATACAGAGGATGATCATCAGTGATGAAATCGGCATACAAAAGCCCGATGCTCGAATTTTCCGTTTTGCAGAGCAAGAAACCGGAGCAACGCCGGAGACTTCTGTAATGATCGGCGACAATCCTTCCAACGACATCGCCGGTGCTTTAGAAGCCGGATGGAGGGCTATTTATTATGATATCAAAGGCAAACCCTTCGAATCAGAATCAAAGTTATATCTTGGAAAGATCCACACACTCAGTTATATGCCGAATCTTTTAGGAATCTGACCCATCAAAAGTGAGACCCGAAACTCCCTCGAGACGCCCCCTTAGATTGTCAGATTCATCTTTGCGGATCGACAATGTCATGGAGCATGAATTATCAAAGTCCTGCCTGATGATTTCTGCTCCCGTCGATTTCACTACCTTCATCACATCATTCATCACCAGATAAGGAAATGTGAAAGAAAAGATAGTTTGCGAGATGCATTCTTTTTTTCCTGATGCCTCGAGTGCAAGAGAGGCTGCTTCCTTATATGCTGCTATAAGACCAGGAGTCCCAAGTTTTATACCCCCGAAATATCTCACTACTCCTACAGCCACATCTGTAAGTTCGAGAGAATTGATTTGCCCGAGAATGGGTTTTCCGGCAGTCCCGGATGGCTCACCGTTGTCGTTTGCTTGCCATTCCTTGCGCTCCGGACCTATCATATATGCCCAACATACATGTCGGGCATCATGATATTCATTCTGCAAAGCCTTGAGCCGCGATTTTGCATCTTCAGCTGAGACCACATGAAAAGCAAAGGAGAGAAACCGGCTTTTTTTCTCTGTGAACTTGCCGGTTCCCTCCCTTTCAATAGTATAAAAGATGTCTGCCATCTTATTAGCCAAACATATTTACGGCATCCTGGGTACTCTTGGGATATAAAAGCATACCTGAAGCCACTTCAGAAGCCACATCCTCACCAAGAGACTCCTTCACGATTTCCAATGCCCAAAGTGTAGCACTGGATGGTCCGTTGGCAGTAACATATTTACCGGATACCACTACCTTGTCAGGCACATGTATTCCACCTTCAACTTTTCCTTCAAAACTTGGATAGCAAGTGAACTTCTCCCCTTTCAAGACGCCAAGCTGACCGAGAACTTCACCGGGAGCTGCGCAAATGGCAGCCATCCTGCCTTTTTCAGAAGCAGCCTGATTGTGGATAAGACCTTGCAATGGTGCAAATTCATAAAGATTGGTGGCACCGGGAAGACCACCCGGGAAAATGAGCCATTCAGCATCTGTGAAGAGTGTGCTGTCATAAAGCACATCAGCTACAACAGTGACACCATGAGCCCCTTTCACTTGGAGCGAAGCTGTAATGGAGACAGTCTTCACGTCCATACCTGCACGGCGAAGAATATCTATTACAGATATAGCTTCAATTTCTTCAAAACCGTCGGCTAAAAATACAAATGATTCTTTCATTAGAACACTCCTTGAGCATGCATAGCTTTGGCAACTTTGAGGAAGCCTGCAGTGTTGGCACCCTTCACGTAGTTGACGAAGCCATCTTCTGTTTTACCATATTTAACACACTGTTCGTGTATATCCTTCATGATTTCCTGAAGTTTCTCATCTACTTCTTCTGCTGTCCACTTCATCTTCTGAGCATTCTGCGCCATTTCAAGACCTGAAACAGACACACCGCCGGCATTAGCTGCCTTACCGGGTGCATAAAGGATCTTAGCCTTGAGGAACTCAGCAACAGCTTCACGAGTAGAAGGCATGTTAGCGCCTTCGCTCACAGCAAGCACACCGCCATCAACGAGAGCCTTAGCCTCTTCACCGTTGATTTCATTCTGAGTGGCAGATGGCATTGCGATGTCATATTTCATGAGTGTCCAAGGACGCTTGCCACTGTAATATGGAAGATTTTCGTTGGATGCATATTCGCTGCAACGTCCGCGGTAATAAATCTTATGCTCGAAGAGACGTTCAAACTGCTCTTGAGTCATACCTTCCGGGAAGAGAACTGTGCCTTCACTGTCGCTCATTGACATTACTTTGGCACCAAGTTTGAGAAGCTTTTCAGCTGTATAGAGAGCTACATTTCCGGAACCGGAGATAGCCACTTTCTTATCCTTGATGTCAATACCCTTGGTTGCAAGCATATTGAGGAGGAAGTAAACATTGCCATAGCCGGTAGCTTCCGGGCGCATCAGTGAGCCTCCAAAGTCAAGACCCTTGCCGGTAAATGTACCGGTGAACTCACGTTGCATCTTCTTATACCATCCAAACATATATCCGACTTCACGACCACCGACACCTATATCGCCGGCAGGAACGTCGGTGTCAGCACCGATGTGGCGAGAAAGCTCTTGCATGAAAGCCTGGCAGAAACGCATCACTTCCATATCGCTCTTACCGCGTGGAGAGAAGTCGCTGCCACCCTTTGCTCCACCCATAGCGAGGGTAGTGAGAGAGTTTTTGAATGTCTGCTCGAAAGCAAGGAATTTCAGGATTGAGAGATTGACAGAGGAGTGGAAACGGATACCACCCTTGTAAGGGCCAATGGCATTGTTATGCTGCACGCGATAGCCCATGTTGGTGCGCACCTTGCCCTTGTCGTCGATCCAAGACACTCTGAAAGTATAGATGCGGTCTGGAATGCAAAGGCGTTCGATGAGATTTACGTTCTCAAACGCAGGGTACTCGTTGTATACATCTTCGATCGATTCGATCACTTCTTCAACTGCCTGAAGATACTCGGGCTCGTTGGGGAACCTTCTCTGCAATTCTGAAAGAAACTCTTGTGCTTTCATCTTTTTTACCTTTATATTGTTTTTGTATTGTTGTTTTCTTTGAATTTGTTTGCAAAATTAACAAAAATATTTCACTTACACAAACATTATAACATTTTTCTCAAAATTTCATAATTCATAATCAGACCGATTACTCTGATCACTCCGATCGCTATGTTCTTCCATATTGCTTTCTTTAGTTATTTCTTCATCGCCAACAAAATTAATCAAAATTATTAAGCATAGCAAATTTTACGAAATAATTATGTTAAGTTAATTTTAACATTTTCGGGACCAAAAGTAACTATTCAGCGAATATCTTGTTAGATCTCACACAGAGGGCACACGGAGCTTTTTATAC
>CAMWQY010000286.1 GCA_947176355.1 uncultured Porphyromonadaceae bacterium | reverse complement strand
AAGCGTTACAAAATAGCACATCCGTCGTGTCAAACGTGCACGACGGATGCGTTTTGTTAAGTATTTATAGCGTATGAAAAAAATTTTACTATTCTTTTTAAGCGGATTGTTTTCCTTGTCAGTTGTCGCAGAATTGAATGGAAACGGCTACTATCGCGTGCAAAATGCCTTGACTAAGCGTTATGCTTATCTCTTTGACGACAAAGGCAAAATTGATACCACAGCCACTACTGCAGATGTTCAAGCTCTTCAGTTATTTTCAGGCTTTTTAAGGGCTTCCTCTGATCCCTCTACGATATTTTATATCTCCAATGCCGGAGGCTCCAACTATGACATTGCCGGACAAGGCACCAGCGTTCATGGCTTCCTGAACGAGTATTTACATATAGTTTCCGGTAAGAAGTATGATGGAGTTCAGTCATATTATATATATGCTTCCAAGGGAGGTGGGTCAAAGTATCTTGGCGATATTGATACCAATAAGGAAGTAGAACACGGTCTTGCTTCAGCCGATGCCTCTAAGGATACGCGTTTGTGGTATTTCAATCCTTTGGATGCTGCCTCTGAAGACAGCTATTTCGGAATTGCCCCGACGTTGACAGCAGGTGGAAAATATTATCATCCATTATTTGCCGGATTCCCATTCTCTGCTTACTCAGAGGGTGTCAAGTTCTATTATGTGTCGCACGTTGACTCTCGTCATAAAGTGGCAGTCATGAAGGAGATTGAGGGTACTGTCCCTGCAGGGAAGGCTGTCATTGTTGAGTGCTCAAATCCTCTTGCCACTGACAACCGCCTCAATATCGGCAATTCCGGCAGTGTTGCCAATCTTGACGACAATATGCTGAGCGGTGTTTATTTCGACAATGATACATACCGCGCTCACTACAACCGCACCCCATACGACAAGGATACGATGCGTCTTCTCTCAGTAGTCAATGGAAAACTGACCTTCACTGTTGGCAAAGAGGAATTCCTCCCACGCAATCAGGCATATCTCCAGCTGACGAATAGTGATCAGTATCCGGTAGCAGACTACACCTTGGTAAGCGAAGATGAGTATAATGATATGGTGGCAGCTGTAGAAGCCATACCGGCTACAGCCCTCGTAGACGTATACAGCCTCGACGGCAGACTCGTAAAAGCGGGCATCTCCAAGACCGACGTCTCAACCCTCGGCAAAGGCCTCTACATAATCAAATCCAACACCCTCTCCGAAAAGCTAATCCTCCACTAATCCAAACATTATATCCAACTTCTATGTTATATAGATTGGGGACGCTCGGGAACGATCCTGAAGCGTCCACAATTTTTATAAAGACACAGAATTATGGAAGAGCAACATGATAATGATATGAAGACATTTGAGGACTTGGGTGTCGACCCTCGCCTCCTCAAGGCTATCGGAGAACTCGGTTTTGAACATCCGATGCCAATACAAGAAATGGTGATCCCGCATCTCATCTCCAAAGAAGGAGACGTAGTGGGACTTGCCCAGACCGGTACAGGCAAAACGGCTGCTTTCGGCCTCCCCTTGCTCCAACGCATCAACCCCGACAGCGACGCTACACAAGCTCTCGTAATCGCCCCTACCCGTGAACTCTGCCTCCAGATAGCCGGCGACCTTGCCGACTTTGCAAAATATCTCGACGGAGTCAAGATAATCCCCGTCTATGGCGGCAGCAGCATCGAATCGCAGATTAAATCTATCAAGAAAGGGGCTCAAGTGATTGTAGCCACACCGGGCAGACTCATCGACCTCATCAAGAGGGGAGTGGTGAAACTTGCCGGCGTCAACACCGTCATCCTCGACGAAGCTGACGAAATGCTCAACATGGGCTTTATCGACGACATCAATGAGATTCTCTCCCATGTGCCGGAAGACAGGAAGATGCTTATGTTCTCTGCCACTATGCCAAAGGAAATTGCAGCCATAGCCCGTAAATTCATGAAAGATCCGGTAGAATTCGTTGCCGGAAACAAGAATGAAGGTGCCAAGAATGTCAAGCATATCTACTATATGGTAAAGGCTCACGACAAGTATCTTGCCCTGAAACGTGTGGCTGACAACAACCCCGATATCTATGGTATCATATTCTGTCGCACCAAGAGGGAGACTCAGGAGGTAGCCGATAAACTGATTGCAGACGGCTACAACGCCGATTGCCTTCATGGCGACCTCTCGCAGGCTCAGCGAGACCTGGCGATGAAGAAATTCCGCGATCATGTCACCCAACTGCTCGTGGCTACGGATGTGGCTGCCCGCGGTCTTGACGTAGACGACCTTACCCACGTCATAAACTATGGCTTGCCGGATGATGTGGCGGTATATACTCACCGCTCCGGACGTACTGGCCGCGCCAACAAGACAGGTGTATCCGTGGCAATTATCCACTCCCGCGAACGCAGTAAACTCCGTGAGATAGAAAAGCGAATCGGCAAGACATTCGAATACAAGAAAGTTCCTACCCCTGATCACATTATAGAAAAGCAAATCTATCATCTTGCCGACCGCATCGAGCGTGTCGAAGTAGACGATGCTCAGATCGAACGTTTTCTCCCCGGAGTGCGCAAGAAATTGGAATGGCTCTCTGAAGAAGACCTTCTCAAACGCGTGCTCTCACTTGAATTCAATCGCCTTCTCGACTATTATCGCGATATGCCGGATATCGACCTCAATGCCGACGACAAGAGGGAGAGAGGTGATAGAAAGGGAGACCGCAAGGAAAGAAGGGAGAGAGGCGAACGCCGCGAGCGTGGCGACAAAGACCGCCGCACGGCTGAAGATGGCTTCGAGCGTCTGATGGTCAATATAGGCAAAGCCCAAGGTTTCTTCCCCGGCAATCTCATGGAGCTCATCAATCGCTCTGTAGTCGGTGCAAAACCTGAAATTGGCAGAATCGATCTATTGCCGGAATATACCCTTTTCGATGTAAGAAAGAAAGATGCCCGAAAAGTGGTAGACGCGCTCAGGAATGCTGATTTCTTCGGCAGAAAGGTAAAGGCAGAGTTTGCTACAGACCGCGACTATTCGCGCGAAGCGAAAGACCGCGTCAAGAAAGCTGAGGCAAAGAAGAAAAAAGCTGAAAAGTCTGCTCGCACGGATTATGAGATGTCGCTTGCCGGACCTGCAAAATCAAAGAAAGTAAAAAAGGAGAAGAAGTCGAAAAAAGCTGAATCTCCTAAATCGAAATATAACGGAAACTACGATATTTTTAAGAAAAAATGACGTTATTTCTCAATAAGACAGCGGTGGTCAAGGCGCTGTTGATGATAGTATGCCTCGTGACTTCTGTCACGGGGTATGCCGGCATAAAGCCTGACGAACCCCTCACGGCAACAAAGGTATTTGCCGAAGCTCCTCTTGAGGTGCTTGATATGCTGCGCCCCTCTACTCGTCTTGACATGCTCGATTATTATACTCAGGCTGATAGCCTTGTCACTGTCCAAAATGCACTTGGCGGTCCAAGCAAGCTCGAAGTGGTGGCTCCCGACTATCTCAAAGTCTCCATCACTCCCGTCAGCACCCTTGAGATAAAGATTCTTCCTACGAAAAAAGATCAGATCGTAATGACACTTTACACTGTAGGGAGTGATTCTCTTGCCGCCGATACGCAGGTGAAATTTTTCGATTCCTCCATGAAACCCCTTCCTGCCGAGAAATTTCTGAAAGTCCCGACTCTCAAAAATTTCTTAAATAAGAAGAATTCTACTATTAGGGAATCAGACATAGCCGAGAAAATCCCCTTCACGACGATTACCTACACTACGGGCCCCGGCGATACCCCCCTGACATCGACGCTGACCACCCTCAAGACCCTCTCCCAGG
>CAMWQY010000285.1 GCA_947176355.1 uncultured Porphyromonadaceae bacterium | reverse complement strand
GGCTTATCTTTACGATCCTGTCGAGCCCATCCGAAATATGGGATCACTGCATTGATGCTGGCAGCAGAAGCCCGCTTGGCAGCGTCTATCATCAGGAGAAGCTCCATCAGATTGTCGGAGTTAGGGAATGTAGACTGCACGAGATATACTTCGGCGCCACGAATGGACTCGTCGAAGCATACTTCAAATTCTCCATCGGCAAAATGCTCGATGTTCATCTTGCCGAGTTCTATGCCCAGATCCTTGCAGATGCCTTCGCCAAGATAATGGCTTCTGGTGCCTGCAAATACTTTTATAGGCGGTAGGGTATTGCTCATAGTAGCTCAATTATATTTGTGCTCCTTGAGGAGCTTCACTTTTTTCAATGCAAAATTAATCAATATTTTCGATTATAGCAACACGAAAAGCAAAAAAATACGGGACAAAAATCATGTCCCGTATTTTTATATCAATTATGCATGTTTTACCAGATGATGACGCGCTCGGAAGCGGGGCGGAACATCTTGTCGCCGTCTTTGATGCCGAAGGCCTTGAAGAAGGGCTCGATGTTCTTAAGGGTTACGTTGACACGGTTTTCTCCGAGGGAGTGAACGTCGCCGCTGGTCAGGTTGCGCATTTCTGCTTCGCGGATGTTCTGAGCCCAGAGGTTGGCGTAGTTCATATAGAACACCTGCTCCGGAGTAAGACCTTCGATGAGGGCAGCTTCGCTATTAACGTCGACACCTTTCTTCTTCTGACTGTCGAGGAAGGCTGTCATAGCAATGCGTAGACCACCTTGGTCAGCGATGTTCTCACCAAGAGTGTACTGTCCGTTAGCAAAGAGACCCGGTAGGATTTCGACTTTATTGAATTGGTCAGCAAGGCCTTGTGTAAGCTGGCTGAAAGCAGCTGCATCTTCGGGCTGCCACCAGTTGACCATGTTTCCGTTAGCATCAAAGTTGCAACCTTGGTCGTCAAAACCGTGAGTCATCTCGTGTCCGATTACGACACCGATGCCACCATAATTTTCAGCATCACTTGCTTCCGGATCAAAGAAAGGTGCCTGTAGGATTCCGGCAGGGAATACTATCTCATTATTGAGAGGATTATAATATGCATTAATGGTCTGAGGAGTCATGCCCCATTCAGTGCGGTCGACAGGTTTTCCCCACTTCTTAAGATACTCCTTCTGAGCCCACATATTTGCATTGTGGATATTCTCTGCGTAGCTGAGATTAGGATCGATGATAAGTTCGGAATAGTCTTTCCATTTGTCGGGATAGCCGATCTTTACGGTGAATTTGTTAAGTTTCTTGAGAGCCTGCACTTTTGTGTCGTCGCTCATCCATTCGAGGTGTATAATGTGTTTGCCAAGAGCATTGCGGAGATTTTCGACCAGACCGATCATATAGTCTTTTGAGCTCTGAGGGAAATACTCGTTGACATAGAGTTCACCGATAGCTTCACCAAGATAGCCTTCTGTAACGCCAAGAGCTTTCTTCCAGCGAGGACGCTGCTGCTGCACACCGCTCATGACCTTGCTGAATTCAAAACCTGCGTCAGCGAAATCATCACTTAGGTATGGAGCATAGCTTTGCACCACTTCCCATGCATAATAGTCTTTAAGTTCGCGGTCGGTAAGTTCGGCGGCGAGCTTATTGGCTGCGTTGAGTGAGCGTGGCTCAGTCACAATTATAGTCTCAGGAGCCTCGATATCCATAGTCTCTATAAAGAAACGATCAAGAGGGAGATTGCTCCATTTCGCTTTGACATCCTCATAACTGAAAGGATTGTAGAGAGCCGGAATGTTGCGACTTTCTTCACGGGTAAGAGCTGAGTCAGCAAGAGCAGTCTCGATTTTCATCACGCTCTTCACGATTCTCTTGGCATCTTTTTTGGAGTAGCCGGCGAGAGTCATATATTTCTCGATGAGCTTCTGATAAGCATCTCGAACTTCTTTATTACGCTTATCATTCAGCAAATAATAGTCGCGGTCGCCAAGTCCAAGACTATTGCTACCAAGATACATGGCATAGACCTGAGAATTTGCCAAGTCTTCTTGCGGACCACCGCTAAAGAGAGGACTGCTGTAGTTCTTATGCATCCAAAGGAGCAGGTCGGTCATTCCATCTTTTGATGTGCCTTCGATCTTTGAAAGTATCGGTTTGAGCGGTTCAGCACCAAGTTTGTTTCTCCGGATTGAGTCCATGCCTTGCTCATAGAGAGTAGCAACTTTATATGCATTTGTGCCGGGTTGAGGATTTGTGGCGGCAAGTCCCGTCACTATTCGGCGCACGCGATTATTGCTTGAATCGTTGAGGATATTGAATGCACCATAGCGAGCGTATTCAGGGGTAAGAGGATGAGAATCCATCCAACCTTTGTTGACATGTCTGTAGAAATCGGCGGAAGCCGGAGTGTTAGGGTCTACACCTTTCGGGTCAAGGCTCTTCAGGTGTTCGGCATACATGCCGGAGCAAACGGCAACCGAAGCGAAAAGCGTGAGAAAATTTCTTAGTCTCATTCTTCTGAAGTTTTTAGGTTATTTATTATGGTTTTTGATTTCAATTCAGTTTCTTGCCATTCCTTTTCAGGAGAGGATAGAGGCGTAATACCGCCACCGACGAAAATTGCGATGGCATCTTTGGATACTTTCGCCGATCTGAGGTTTACAAAAAAAGCCGAGACTCCATCAATATCATTAGGCCCGCAGAAACCTCCATACATTTCTCTTGGGAATTTTTCAAGATTCCTTATCACTTCGAGCGCTTGATGGCGGTCAGAACCACATAGAGCGGGAGTGGGAGAGAGATCGGTCAGAAGCTGTCGGAGTCTGCTGATATAGCTATCCTCATATTCTTCAGCAAGCTCGGAAGGGGGCATATATGCCGATATGGGAGTGCATATATGTTCGATCGAGCCCGCTTTTTTCGTAAAAGTTTTTCCTGCTGTAACTGTGCCACAGTGCCTCATAAGGGAGTCTATTATAAATTCCGTCACCATAGCTTGCTCGTCACTGTTTTTTTCATCCCACTCTACTTCTTGGTCTGAAAGAGGGCGAGTTCCGGCAAGAGCCATTGTGGATATAAAATCTCCTTCCTTCCGCAGTAGCAGTTCCGGTGAGGCTCCAATCCAAGTTCCTGATGATTTAGTGGAAAATAAAAAGATGAAGGCATCCGGATAAGCTGAGCAAAGATTGTCAAATGTCGCGTCAAGGTCAATTTTGGAGTTGATACGAATAGTTCGAGCTGCCACAATCTTGCCTCGGTTATCGCTCAGCATATTTATTATAAAGCGAACTTCCTTTTCATAGTCTTCTTTTGATGTCGACGGAGGAATATTTGAATTTTCCGCTTCGAATTTTGAATCAGGGTTGCAGATATCATGTGGAATTGTAATCATTCCATCATCAGGATTGGCAAACGGGGCAATTACAAAACCTTTAGCGAATCCTTTTAAGAGTCGCTCCGAACCTCCTGATATTACTTCAGTGGAGTGTGGGAGTCTATACTTAAACCTGTTCACCGAACAACTCAAAAGGCTCAGCCTTAGTAATTTTAGCGTTAATAAATTCTCCGGGTTCAGCGTCAGAGCCCTCTACATAAATCTCAGGGTCCACTTCCGGTGAGTCCCATTGTGTACGACCGATGCGAGTATCTCCTTCTATTCTATCTACAAGCACTTTCACGGTCTTTCCGATCATCTCAAGATTTCGCTGATATGCGATTTCTTGCTGCAGTTCCATAAGTAAGTCGAGGCGTCGTTGCTTCTCTTGGTCAGGGATATCATCTTCGAGATTTTTGGCTGCCCAAGTGTCATCTTCTTCGCTATAGGCGAATGCCCCCATACGCTCAAAAC
>CAMWQY010000284.1 GCA_947176355.1 uncultured Porphyromonadaceae bacterium | reverse complement strand
CCTGACACTTATAAGTGTATAATGGTAAATGGAAAAGGAGAGAAGATCAATCAATAGGAAGGAAATACAACCTCTTGAGTGAGTTGATGTTCAGCATAGCGCCTCGATTGAAGTCGCAAGCGACTTCGGCGGGAGACAAACCGTTCATGGCCCGGGATGACCGGGGGGCGTGGCATTATGGTTTTACGCATCGGTTATGGATTGGAGGCCGGATTTTTTGGCGCCTATGTAGGAGGCGAAATGGAGGTCGCCGCGCTGGATGTCGCTGATGTAGATGGGGTGGCCTATGCACAGGGTGTGGAGTGTGACTATGTCTCCTTCTTTGAGCTTTATGTTTTGCGATTTCAACACGCGGAATCTCATGTGTTCCACACATTCCATTTCACAGCCTTTTCCATCGTTCCAACTCAATTCAAATCGGTCGCCGGGATTATATTTTCCTGTATCTACCATGGTGTCAGGATGAAATCCGGAATCTTCATCGTTGGTGACAGCCACGTCTTTTTCGATATTTCTCTTAAAAGATTCCCAGTCTTTCATCCCATTAAACCTTACAAGTATATTGAGGGTAGTATGTGAAAAATCACCATTATACTTCACATATCCCCACAGTCTCTTGACAGATGAAAGACTTAAAGAGTCGCCGGTAGTATTTTTGATTCTCCGCAGTAGTTCATTGAATTCAGATGGAGTTGCCGGTTCATAACCAAGCTTTTCATTGGTAATCTTGACCAGTGCTTCTAATGCATTGTTTTTTCCCATGGCAATTTCGATTTAGAATTTTAAATAGTGTGTTGTAATGAAAATGGAGAGTAAAATGCAGATTCCCGACAGAATATATGTGAGCGTCTTCGACGAGAGAATCCGATTTCCCAATGAAGATTTCTCAGACTTTTCTTCATACGAAGTGTCGATGATGTCAAGTCCATTCGCGCGCTTGGCAGGATCCGGATGCATGCACAGGGCGGCTGCACGAGACAAACTACGGTTGCCGCTTGCTTCTGCAAGATCACTCAAAATCACTCCAAGCGAATAGATGTCAGCTTCAGCAGTCGGCATGGCATCCGGATCGGACAGTTCGGGCGCCATATATCTTTTTGACCCTGCCGGATTCTTAAGAATTACGTAGTCATCCCTATCCGATAGATTGAAGTCGATGATCTTCACAATGCCTCCTTGATGGGCTATCAGTATGTTATCAGGCTTGAGGTCGCGATGGAATATCTGCTTGCCATGTAAATATTTGACAGCATCCGTGATTTGCAATGCGATTGAGTTAGCCTTCTCCGGGGAAATGCTTTTTTCTGAAATCATTTCTGACAGACGAATGCCGTCGATATATTCCAATACAATTCTCTTTCCGAGATCATCTACATTTTCAAGTCCTAACGTGCGGCGTATATTCGGATGGTCAAGGGCAATTCCTATTTCGAATTCTTTTGCCAAAGACATATTGCTGATCGGGTCGTCAAGATGGTCTTTTTTCAACCCTTTCAGCGCAAAGCGCTTCCCATATCGAGTAGCTGTATGAATCTCTGTGGCTCCGGTTGAAGAACTATAGATGAGTGATATGTTGGAGAATTTGTTGGAAAAGATCCCGGCGAAGTCAAGCCTCGCGCTTTCTTCATCGGCGTGGATACTTGAATCGGGATCGCTGTCTTCCATCGACAAAGGGACTCTATTTATGTATTCATCTCTTCTTTCCATAAGACTTTCAACTTATTTAGGGTTGGAATTCTTCAATATGCGTGAAATTACCCCATACATTGTGGTTGCGGTATAATTTCTTTTTTCCTACCGGAACAAAAAGAATACAATCATCAAAGATTGTTGACTTCTCATTGATGAATGCATCTTTAGTTGCGTATGGCGGGAGATCAGCTTTCAGATAAATGGAACTGATGGCGGTGCCGTCAAACACAAAATTACCGATGAATTCTGTGCCTTTACCTAAGCAAACTGAATTCAGATCTGAGCAGTTCTGAAACATTCCCTCGGAAATATTGGTGATATTGTCAGGTAGGATTATTTCAGTAAGAGCAGATCCGACAAATGCCCCACGACTGATGGAAGTCACTGTAGAAGGAATTATTAGCTTGGTAATGGAGGTTTCAGCAAAGGCATTTTCCCTGATAGACGTTATTGACGCGGGAAGCTGATAATCGCCTTTTTTACCACAAGGGAACCATAATATTTCAGATGCATCATGATTGAACAGCACGCCTTCAATCGACGTGAAATTGTGGTTAGCCTTCGACACCCTTATCTCCGCCAGAGAAGGACATTCCGAAGAAGGAAGCAAATGCTCTATTCCGGCTGATATTGTGATGGCATTAAGTGCCGGGCAACGTGCAAAAGCATTGCGGTCAAGGCTAATGGCGGTGGCCGGGAGAATTATATTACGCAAACGAGTGCAGTCTGCGAAGATACCGGATGTCAGTTTGTCAGTCTCCGTAAAGCGGCTATCGTCATACGATCCTCCACCTTCTGCAATAATGGCATCGGTGAGGTCGACATCACTTACTTTGATTCCTGACAGGTTATCTTCCGATGTAGAGGGGGCTCCGAGCAGGATTCTGAGCGTACGGAAATCATCCCCGTTCATGTGTCCTGAAATCGTAAGGGATTCGAGGTCGTAAAAGCTTCCATTTTCAAATAGCATTGACAGGCATCCCGGCTGTTGAAGCACGATGCTGCCTTTTGTGGAGTATTCAAGAGACTCACCATGAGCCTCCCCTATTGAATTTGCCACAAATGGAGTTATTACGTATGACTTCTGAGGGACAAGACCTGTAATGTTAAGTTGATGTGAGCCGATGTTTAGATCGGATTCCGGAAGATACAACCGACGCCTTTCAGAAGACCCGGTTGATATTATTTCGCAACCTGCCATAGTGAGAGCTTCGCCTCCGTCTTCAATGATGTTGAACTCAACGATAATGCCCAAAGGTCCGGCGGAAAGAGGAATTGGAGAAGACAACTTGGGGAGTTCGTTAGACTGGGTCTTAAAAGTGACTGTGTTAGACTTTAAGGTTGCAGTTTGGCTGCCTCCCTCAATATATGCAATATAGTTCTGACCCGGCTTGAGTCCGGCCAGATGAAAGGATATTTTGTCAGATTTAGGATCTCCGCTAATCTTCACTTGATCTGCAGATCCTTCTGCAGCATAAAAAAGAGTGATAAACGACAGTTTAGCCTCCCCTTGCCTGTCGACTGCGGCAATAAGGGTGGCTTCAGTACGGGATATTTCAGTTGCTTCAGAAAGAGTGATTATTGGCTCAAGGATACTCGGGGAAGTATGTTGAGAGCAGCTTGCCAATATGCACATTGACAGAAGCATAAAGAGATATTTTGAACTATATATCATTTTTTGTCGGTTAACTCTACTTTTTACTTAATCTTATGCCTACACCGATCGAGGCAAACCATTCACTACCTTTTATTGTAAGGACTGATGCAGACACTGCCACACGATTAAACCTTATCATGATGCCGGCTTCTGCTGTCAGTCCATTATGACTGAAGAATGAATTCTTTACAAAGTCTCCACCTTCGGATTTTGCCAATTGCCAGGCAAGGGCGTTGGATGAATATCCCAACCCTTCGAAAATGGCTATGCGAGATCCTGCACGATGTATTGCCCCTATGGTAGCCATAAAGGATTTTCGCCGTGTAATGCCGGAGTAATATCGTTCTACACCGTCGATCAATCCGGTTTTACTGCATGTTGCCACTATATGTCCTGTACTGCCAAAGTCTGTAGAGACATGAATGAAAGCGCCGTGACGCTTCATTATTGTTGCCAGCACACCCCAATTCAGATATGAAGCTTTTCCACCATATCCGGCAGTTGCCAAAA
>CAMWQY010000283.1 GCA_947176355.1 uncultured Porphyromonadaceae bacterium | reverse complement strand
ACCGCGACGATCTTCCGGATTTGGGAGCAAACCATTGGGCGGAAATGATACGCACCTTAAAAAAGGAATGCCCCGGAGTGACGATGGAAGTTTTGATTCCGGACTTCCAGGGGCGTGAAGAATTAGTGCAGTTGGTAATAGACGAAAAGCCGGACGTAATTTCACATAATCTTGAGACTGTCAGGCGTTTGACTCCTGAAGTACGATGCCATGCTACTTACGAAACATCTTTAAAGGTAATCCGTCAAATTGCTCAGAGTGGCATCCGCTCAAAAAGCGGGATTATGCTGGGACTTGGAGAAACACCGGATGAGATAATTCAGACTATGGACGACCTTTTGGCAGCGGGATGCGAAGTGATGACAATAGGGCAATATCTGCAACCCACAGCCAAACACTATCCGGTGCAAGAATATATACACCCCGACGTTTTTGAGCAATACCGCAAGGAAGGAATAAGCCGTGGCTTCCGCCACATAGAATCAGCCCCGATGGTAAGATCCTCCTATCACGCCGAGCGCCACATCCATTGACAATCGTCTTATTCAATACTCTTCTGTCAAACTTTTCTTATTTGGCGCTTATAGAGGAGATGTCGACTTTGACGGGGGATACTTCGCAGCGGGATTTGGTGGTGAAGTGATGGGGGGCGAAGAGTTCTATTCCGGCTTCGTTGAAGTAATCCTGGATATTCTGCAGGAGATCTGACATTATTACCGGCATATCGTCTGCTTCCTTTATGTAAGCGTTGATCTGATAGCACATATAATTGTCGTTAAGTTCTGTCTCAAGTACAAATGGTGCAGGATGCTCAAGCACTCCTTTTGTCTTCAAGGCAGAATCTATAAGCAATTCATGTACCTTGCGCCACGGTACGTCATACCCCATAGTGAGCATTGTATGGATGATAAGTCCGTATTGTCGTGCAGAGGCTGAATAATTGACTGTATCAGACGTCGTAATGAATGTATTGGGAATTGTCACCAATTCATTTTTGATAGTCCGTATCCGTGTGATGAAAGGTGACTTTTCAACTACATTGCCGACAGTATCATTAACCTTAATGAAATCTCCTTTCTTGAAAGGACGCATATAAGTGATCACAAAACCTGCAATAAAATTGGAAATCACCGAGCTTGAACCCAATGACACAATAAGTCCGACAAACACTGAAATGCCTTGGAAAACACCAGACTCCGATCCAGGCAAGTAAGGATATATCATCGCGATCATAAAAGCATACAGCAGAAAGCGTATGATATTGAATGTGGGTTCAGCCCAATCAGAATAAAATCCGGAAATTTTCAGTTTCTCACTTTGTATCTCATCGGAAATATAACGGAATCCTTTAACAATATACCTGACACAATACCATATAATTGCTATTATGAAAAGATTAGGAATATATTCGATTATTGACTTGATCACCATCTTAATGGGATCAACAATATAATCAAATATCTTAAGGGCAAGTCCCTCAGTCTGAGGGAATATTGAAAATAATATCGGTACAGTAAGAATAAAGAAGAATAATAAAAGAGCATACCTCAAGAATCTACTGATCACCAATAATGCCCTGCATAAATATTTGGTGTTTAAAAGCTCATAATCTTTTATGACAAGAGGTTTGAGTTTATGCACTTTCAGCCAGATAATCTCTCTCCTTAACTTTCTGAAAAGGAAATTGATAAACTTCACCAGCAAATATTGCATGATAATGACAAGTACAAAAAGAGCAGCTCTCTTCAATATTTGCCAAAAACTGTTTTCTGCTTTTAATAGAGAAATCTTGTCGTTGATGATAGGCATCCAAGTCTCTGCCAGCACATCCGGAGTAGTAGAATGCCAAAGAGCATCATTCTCTGTGACACTGATTATCACCTTGTCGCCATACATTATGTCGATATAGCTATCGTTGTCGAGCAGATATACAGAATCGCGACGCAGCCTACGATCATGGCCTATCTTCATGATAGTCTCCATTGTAGTCTCTGCCCTATCAAAAGCGGAGTGACCGCCACGGGCTGCGTAGATCTTGAAGAGAGTATCTTCTTCGATTACTACCGGCACACCCGGAGTAATCGCACGCAATGAATCGATACGTTGCTTTTGAGCTGCCTTTTTCAACGAGTCTTCCACTACGTGCTGATTGTTGGCTTCAAGCTGTGTCTTTAGAAGAATCTCGTTAAGTCTCATCTGCTCCACTTCAAGCATCAGTTCGGCAATGCGTGCAGAATCAGTCTTCAATTCTTCCAAAACATCCACTCCAACTCCTTTAGGATTTACAGTATCCGAATTGCCGGAGTTAGAGGGCAAGAGAAGTTCACCGGCTTTCTTAAGAATCTGGGCATTTATGGAAGAAGGTACAGATATAGAACCAATCAGCACCAATAAATATATAATAATTTGATAATGCATCGCTTTGTCTTTTTTGCACTTGATGTTAGAATCTACGACATACGGTCACGGTAGTCTTCGTAGGTGAATTCGCGGAGAAGGATTGGGTCGCCTTCTTTGGGTTGCAACCATATTGAAGGATGCTGTATGCCATTAAACATATTGGTCTTGACCGTTGTGTAATGGTTCATGTCGCATAGAGTCAGACGGTCGCCTGCAGTCAAGGGCTTTGCAAAATCCCAATCTCCCACGAAATCTCCACTCAGGCATGAATTACCGCCAAGTCTATAGGTATGGCGTTCAGAGTCTCCGAAATGGTGGTCTCCTGTACGGAGATCGGTATTCTCTTCTTCCGGCAGAGCTTCTGCAATAACCGGCTTATAAGGCATTTCCAGGCAGTCCGGCATGTGACAAGCAAAAGAGGCGTCAATGATGGCTGTCTTTATACCTGCATCTTCCACCACGTCGAGAACTTGAGTGATCAGATCGCCAGTCTGCCACATGAATGCACTTCCCGGCTCCATGATTATCTTAAGATTAGGATACTCAGCATGAAGCTCTTTCATAAGAGAAATGAGGAATTCAATGTCATATCCTTTACGTGTCATCAGATGTCCTCCCCCCATATTGAGCCATTTTACTTTTGGCAACAGATGACCATATTGCTCCTTTAAGGCTTCAAGCACCTTTGCCAAATCATGACTGTCAGATTCACAAAGGGCATGGAAGTGGAGTCCCTCTATTCCTTCGGGAAGTCCCTCTTCAAAAGCGGATGCCGACTCTCCGAATCGTGATCCGGGCACACAAGGATTGTAAATGTCCGTCTCTATGACACTGCAATGGGGATTGACACGAATTCCGGCACTCACCCTCTTTTCAGGATGCATCTTGTTCCATTCGTCAATCTTGGTTTTGAATCGGTGGAACTGAGCCAAAGAGTTAAACGTAATATGGGAGCAACCTGCAAGAAACTTTGGGAAAGTCTCGTCAGTGAATACAGGGCAATAAGCGTGCACGTCATTTCCGAGATAGTCAAGAGACAGTTGCATTTCATTCAGTGAACTTGCAGTGCTTGAAGTGAAGTATTGCTTGACAATCGGGAATGTTTTCCAGAGAGCGTTTGCTTTAAATGCCATGATAATTTTTACGTCAGCTTCCTCTTCTACCTTTCGCAGAAGCTTAAGATTCCGTAAAATGCGGTCTTCGTAGACAATATAATAAGGAGTCTTTATCATATTTTAAAAGTCGATTTTGCCTTGCTTAGCAGCTTCAAGCATCTTGGTGCCGGGCATAAGGAAAACTTCAAGGCGGCGATTTTTGTTACGGTTTTCTATGGATGAATTTGGCACGAGGGGAGCTTCGTCGCCGAATGCGTAAGAGAATGTATAAGAGGTGTCGGCTCCCTGATCGTTGAACCAAGCTGTTATAGCATCGACGCGGTCTGCTGTGATATTGTCTCTATACTGGAGCGATCCGGTGTTATCAGTGT
>CAMWQY010000282.1 GCA_947176355.1 uncultured Porphyromonadaceae bacterium | reverse complement strand
CCTTTTTCAAGGAATTCAGCGAGGTTAAGCCGTACATGGTCTCCAGCCCTCTCTACAGCTACCTTTTCCATATCGGCATCCACCATCAGATTGACAAGCTGTTCGAAACTCGTCTTCTTCGTCGGGTCCCAACCAAGTTTTTCTTTCGCTTTCGAAGGATCTCCCCAGAGATTCACAACGTCGGTAGGCCGGTAAAAATCAGGCGAAACCTCAATCACTACTTTCCCCGTCTTCTTGTCGATACCTTTCTCATCAATCCCTTCACCCGTAAATTCCAATTCAATTCCAGCCCTGCGGAATGCATAGATGCAAAATTCCCTCACCGAGTGCTGCTCCCCTGTGGCTATCACGAAGTCGTCCGGTTCCGGCTGCTGGAGGATGAGCCACATGCACTCCACATAATCCTTGGCATATCCCCAGTCGCGACGCGAATCAAGATTGCCTAAATAAAGCTTCTCTTGCTTCCCTTGTGCTATGCGTGCTGCGGCAAGGGTAATCTTTCTTGTGACGAAAGTCTCCCCTCTCCTCTCCGACTCATGATTGAAGAGAATTCCGGAGCAGGCAAACATCCCGTATGCTTCCCGATACTCTTTCACTATCCAAAAACCATACAGTTTTGCGACCGCATACGGGCTGTAAGGATGAAACGGAGTGTTTTCATTCTGCGGCACTTCCCTCACCTTTCCATATAGTTCGGAAGTAGAAGCCTGATAAAAGCGGCAAGTCTCCGCAAGTCCGCACTGGCGAATGCCTTCCAAGAGGCGGAGCACTCCGGTGGCGTCTACATTGGCGGTATACTCGGGAGAGTCAAACGACACCTGCACATGGCTCTGGGCAGCAAGATTATACACCTCGTCGGGACGCACCTTGCTGAGCACCTGGATCACCGACATCGAGTCCGTGAGATCGGCATAATGCAAATGAAACTGAGGGTGACCCTCAAGATGCGCGATGCGCTCACGGAAATCTACGGAGGAGCGCCGTATGGTGCCATGCACATCATAGCCCTTCTCTATCAAAAGTTCAGCGAGATACGACCCATCTTGACCCGTAACGCCAGTAATCAAAGCAGTTTTCATATATATTCTTGAGTTTTTGTAATTGTCAGAGTTCTTGGAGATATCGGAGTAATCGGAGTTTATCTTTCAGCACGCATCGGATTGTTGAGGAAATCCTCGTATGAGAGGCGGATACCTTCCGGGAGCTCTGTTTTGTAGGTCCATCCTAATTTAGTAGCCTTGCTCACATCCAATAGCTTGCGCGGAGTGCCATTGGGTCGCGTTGTGTCCCAAAGTATCTTGCCCTCATAGCCTACAATAGAAGCCACCAACTCTGTCAGCTCCTTTATAGTCAGTTCCTTCCCGGTGCCGGCATTGACAGTCTCATCCCCTGAATAATTATTCATCAGGAAGACGCAGAGGTTGGCAAGGTCGTCTACGTAAAGGAATTCGCGTAGGGGAGAGCCGTCGCCCCAGCAAACCACCTCACTGAGTCCCTCTTCTTTCGCCTCATGAAATCTACGGATTAGCGCGGGCAACACATGCGAATGCTCCGGATGATAATTATCGTTAGGTCCATACAGGTTGGTAGGCATCACTGAGATATAATCAGTGCCATATTGACGATTCAGATACTCACAATACTTCAAACCAGAAATCTTCGCCAATGCGTATGCCTCATTTGTCTTCTCTAACTCTGACGTCAGCAGGCAAGACTCGGGCATAGGTTGGGATGCCATACGGGGGTAAATGCACGATGAACCCAAAAACTCAAGTTTCTTCACCCCATTTCGCCATGCAGCATGAATTACATTCATTTCCAGCATCATATTCTCATACATGAAATCTGCCGGATGCTCAGAATTCGCCACGATGCCTCCCACTTTAGCAGCCGCCAAGAAGACATATTCAGGTTTCTCCTGAGCAAAAAACTCATCCACCGCCCGCTGGTCGGTCAGATCGAGCTCAGCATGGGAGCGAGTGACAATATTAGCATACCCGAGTCGTTTCAGCTCGCGCACGATAGCCGACCCCACCATCCCGCGGTGGCCCGCCACATATATCTTAGAATCCTTTTCCATATAATATTAACGCACATATCAATCCGATATTACATCTTATTGCTCCTCGCGCATCAATGCCCAAAGTAGTGAGCGCACTCCGTGCGCGTCCCCATGCGTCAATCACTACAAGTTTATAAATCTCATTAATCGTTCATCGTTGATAATTAATAATTTATAATTAATAATTTATAACTCAAAGTTAAACAACCATGGCATCAATCAAACCAAAGTTCCGGGCCTCTTCCGTCGCCGGAAGGGAGGGTACCCTCTATTATCAAATCATCCACGAGAGAAAACCACGTCAACTGCAGACAAACTATCGTCTCTTGCCTTCCGAATGGAATGCCCAATCAGGTAGACTCGCCTCCCCTGCATCCCCCGAACGCATTATGACGATCAACTCCATTCGCGAACTGATTCATTGGGATATCGAGCTCCTGAATAAAATCATACGGGGTCTCGATTTCAGGGGACTTCCCTATTCCACCGACGACATTATTGAAGAATTTCAGCGGCTGACATCGGTCAATTCCCTTTTCAACTTCATGCAAGCTGTGATAACACGCATGCGAGGTAATGGCAAGATACGCACGTCTGAGACCTACGCCGCCGCACTTAACAGTTTCAAGAAATTCCGGGATGGGGATGATATAAGGATGGATACCATCACCCCGACCCTCATCGAGGAGTATGAAGGATGGTTACAGAGCCAGGGGGTAACCCCCAATACGACTTCTTTCTATATGCGTATCCTCAGGGCTGTCTACAACCGGGCAGTGGAAGAGGAATTAGTAGAAAACCGTCATCCGTTCCGACGCGTATACACCGGGACTGAGAAGACAATCAAACGCGGATTGCCGCTCGTAATGATCAAGAAAATCTACATGCTCAATCTCTCGGGCGACCGAAATCTGGACTTTGCCCGCGATATGTTTATTTTGAGCTTCATGTTGAGAGGGATGAGCTTTGTCGACATGGCAATGCTCAAAAAGAGCGATCTCAAAGATGGCAGGATCATCTATCGGCGCCGCAAGACAGGACAGATCCTATCGATAGAATGGACCAACGAAATGCAGTCGGTATTAGACAAATGGCCTGTCAATGAAAGCCGTTATCTGCTTCCAATCATCAAAAATGAAGTGTCAAATCCTCGCTATGTATATAAGAATGTAGGGGAAAAAGTAAATAGAGAACTGAAAAAAGTGGCGGAAAAAGCCGAAGTCGGGGTGACACTGACCATGTATGTGGCGCGCCACTCATGGGCATCGATAGCAAAAGCAGAAGGAGTCCCCTTGTCATTGATAAGCGAGGGACTGGGGCATGAAAAAGAATCCACCACCCGAATATACTTAGCCACACTCGACAGCACAGCCCTCGACCGCGCCAACGGAATGATCCTCGGCTCCCTCGGCTCCTGAAGCCAGAGTAGTTAGCGCACTCCGTGCGCGTCCCCGCGAGTCAAACAACGTAATAGAGCATGCTCCGCATGCGCCCCCGCGCGTCAATCAACGTAATAGAGCATGCTCCGCATGCGTCCCCGCGCGTCAAATCTCTTGCCAAGAGTTACCTACTTTGGAATGCAAAGATACAATTTTTTTTCGGAATATCCTCATTTTTAAGTAAAAAACTTTCTTGAAAAAATTTTAAAGAAAAGTAAAAAATGGTCAATTTTCGAGGGGCTGTTTAGTAGAGGACAAAGTAAGTTTATAATTTATAGTTCATAATTAATAGTTTAGCACAGGTAGGTAACTCTTGGCAAGAGATACCTACCTGTGCTAAACAAATGAAACTCCAAAGTATTGACAACCAAGGACTTTCAAAACCGCCCTCTCGCAGTA
>CAMWQY010000281.1 GCA_947176355.1 uncultured Porphyromonadaceae bacterium | reverse complement strand
GTAACGTCTCTTCATACTTTCCATGGCAGATAAGTGTCCACGTCGCGACAATGGCCACACGTTGATGCCACAGGCTCTCATACATATCTGAAAAATCATCAAGAATCTGTCTTTTCTCCGGACGATCAACAAGATATTCCCCAAGAATCTTAGGAGCAACGAGATCCACAAGATCCCAATTGCTGCCATAAGGAATAAGTTCAAGATAGAGATTGACAATATCATCAATAGTCTTTCTATCTTTGGACTTTACAGCTTTCTTATAAAGTTCAATAAGAAAAAGAAAGCCGGCCAGGCGCACTTCATGCCAATCTGATTTAACAAGATCGACGGCATCTTTTAAAGAGACAAGCGACCGACATTCCTTAACTATTGAACGGGTTTCGGGCACCTTTATACCCAAGAACTTATCACCGTAGCCATATTGACCCGGCTCACATTTGAAGAAACGCATCAGATGCTTAGCCTTGGCATCATCACGCATTCCAATCATCACATCTTCTATTTCCTTCGCTTTTCTTGTCACTTTGAAATCGTCTTCCATCATTGACCCGCGTTCCGCATTCTAACACAAAGAAATCAGAAATTATAACCGAGTGTAATAGAGGCTCGATTCTCGTGAAATTTCACCCCATCGCCGTCGCTGAGCATATTAAGCATTCCTACAGTACCACTAACTCCTATGTATAGTTTCTTGACGGTCACACCTGCACCGAAACCCCAAGAAAGGTCAACTCTGTTCAAGCCCCCCTCTTCTCCGTATATGCTTTCGGAAAAAGAATATGATCCTGACTTAACATGCTCTTTAGCAGAGAATCCGACTTCAAGTTCGGGACCGGTAAACACCGAGACCTTTACATTATCGGTAAAATCAAAATGATATCCCGCCATTACGGGAATTCGCATACCGAATTTCCTCACAGACATACTATCAAACAACTCATCGCCGTCAAATTCACTTTCCATGAACAAATCCATATTGCCGGAGTAGGTGTTGTAGTACAATTTCAAACCGGGTTCGACGTAGAAATTCGCCACTATTGGAGCATTATAGACAGCACCGAATTCAATGCCACCACCGTTCTTGTAAGCGTCGATGCCAATGCCTCTGTAAGTCAAGTCACCGGGGCACGTCACCTCGGCTCCCACACGAAGACCCAAATAGGCTTTGTTGTCAGGATTGTTGAAGATCCTGTCCTGGGCAGATGCGGATACTGCGACTGCACCAAGTATTAAAGATGAAAACAAAATTCTCTTCATAATTATAAAATTAGTATTTCATTGCAAAATAACAAAAATATCTCTAAATATCCAATTATTTTTCAAAGAAATCTATAATCTTCAATAATTGAATGCTTTGAATGCGATAATATAATGGATCCGGGAATCGGGAAGAATGATGTCTGGTAGTGCGGTATGTGTGATTCTTCGGAATCTGCGCTGTAAAAGTGTGCGAGGTGCGAAGCCGTGCTATCTGCATTGTGTCTGTCGGCTCAGAAGACTCAATTCAATATTGTGTAGGTTGACATCCCGATTTCCTTCCTCCACGGATCCAATATTATTTTTAGGATATTAACAGTACAAAGGGGATTAATCCATCATCATGAGTCTAAAAGTTCTGCCTCCCACCCGATATCTTCTCTTCAAGAGCCGAACGACGGCTCAACGCTTCCGCTAACTTCATAATTCAATAATTCTATAAATTCTTCTCTGCTTTCCAATCAAAACACATACAACATTAAATAATAGCATCTTACAAGTCCGTTAATAGAAACTTCCGGAGATGAACATGATGAATACCCGGATATTGGGGTAAATCTCCGCTTACCGGATCCATTGAGATGACGTATTTTGGATAGTTATCGGGAATGGCTGCGAGATTGCCGAATTCCCTTGATATGGTTTCTTCGGAGGCCAAAAGGTATGTAACCTGTATGTAGACTCTCCGATCAAGCTTTGTAGCTACGAAATCAATCTCTCCGATTCTCAAAATTCCTACCGAGACTCTGAATCCACGACGCAATAGTTCCAGATAAACCACATTTTCCATTACTTTCTCAATGCTTCCACGTAAGTTGAAACCCGCAAGAAGATTTCTTATTCCATGATCAGAAAAGTAGTATTTACCGATATTCTCTAAAAGTTTCTTTCCATGAATATCATAACGATCCACTTCTCGAATAAGAAAAGCATTTCGAAGGAACTCAAGATACGATCCGGTCAATGTCGAAGCCGAAGACTCGCCTTGGGCCTTGAGTGTATTACCAATATTGCGTAGCGAAAATAATTTCCCTATATTATCGGCAATATATCTGCTGAGATTGTGAATAAATCTAATATTCCTGATGTTTTCGCGTGCAATTACATCGCGAAGCATAACTGTATTATAGACTCCGAAGATATAATCGCTCACCTGCCCTTCGTCAGAAATGTCGAAATGCATCAATGCAGGAAGGCCTCCTACCCTTAAATAATCAAGAATACTTGATTCAGAATCGTCAATTCCTCTGAAATCAAGAAATTCCCGATATCCCAGACTATATACAGGCACTTCTATATATCTCCCAGCAAGACGCGTACCCAATTCTGTGGAGAATATATGGGCGTTCGATCCTGTAGCTATTATCTGGCACCTCTGCTCGGCATGAAGACTTCGTAGAGCTTTTTCATACTCTTCTATATCCTGGACTTCATCTATCAACAAATAGTTGCGTCCGTTTACGGGCAGACGGTCAATAGCATATTGATAAAGCTGGCGATAGTCGGTTATCTCGTCAGAAATTTCATATTCCTTATTTATATATACCACATTGGAATTGTCAATATTCTTTGCTATCCATTCCCGCATAAGACGGAGCAAATAACTTTTACCTACGCGACGTTGGCCTATAAGAAACAGCATGACGTCCTTGTCAAGAAGCTTTACTATGTGATTTATATAAAGTGGTCTGTCTATGAGATTCATGATTGATTCAGATTATATCTGCAAAAGTAGTAAAATCTAATCAAAGATACAAGACTTTTTGCGAAAATGATAAGGTATGATAGTGCATTTTTACGTATTTTACAAAAATGATAAGGTATAATGATACATTTTCACAGATTATACAAAAATGACAAAGTATGATAGTGCATTTTTACAAATTTTACAAAAATGACAAGGTATGATAGTGCATTTTTACAATATATGAAGAAATTAACACGTATTTTCTATTATACAAATTTTCTAAAATTGGAATTTGGTTGAGAACCCAACCATTTCCCAGACTTATTCGTTATAGTAGTGTAATCAGAAATTCAGAACTATGGAAAACGGAAAGACATACGATATGCCATGTGTAGGATGCCTGATAGGATCTGTGTTTCAACGGCTGACAATTCAACTCGAGGCAGCTCTAAAGCATGAAGGGCTCAGGAACGTCAACTTCTTTTACAATGATAATTGATTAAGCATTCTTGTTCTGCGATTTAATCCATGACCTTAAGGACATAATGACATGTAGAAGAATACCATATACGAGTGTGGCGAGCAACGCCACACTCTCATTTATTATAATAAGTCCGGACAATGGCATAGGCCACTCCGGTCTTGCCTGACTTACGGCTGACCAAATTGCAATTATGCTCAATACTACAAACACAGCGATCATAGAAAGTGGAGCAAATCCAAACTCCAATCTACCAATTCTAATCATTCTTAGGATATTTAAGATAATACTGTCGTTCCTGTTCCGGCAATCTCTCTATCGAGTAGCGAAGCATCGTGCGTGGCATTGTAGAAGCATAGCTGTCAAGGAAATATCTTAATTCCTTCTCTCCTCCTCTCTTGCCAACCTCTCGAAGCATCCAACCGGAAGCCTTATGTATTAGGTCATGCGAATGATTGAGATATTTCTTTGC
>CAMWQY010000280.1 GCA_947176355.1 uncultured Porphyromonadaceae bacterium | reverse complement strand
TAGTTTCTCAGCGAGCCCTTTGCGCCTTTGCGTGAGTTATTTAGTACTTGCGAAAAATCATTGATAGTTGATCGTTCATAATTAATAATTAATATTTAGTATTGTGGGTAGACTTCTCGCCATAGATTATGGAAGGAAACGTTGCGGAATAGCCGTGACGGATGTTCTTCGTATTTGCGCCAACGGACTTACGACCGTTCGTGCCTGCGACCTTATGTCTTTTCTAAAAGACTACTGCAGTAAAGAGACTGTAGATAAGATCATAGTAGGACTTCCTAAGCAGATGGATGGCTCTCCTTCTGAAAGCACTCGTTATATTGAGCCATTCCTAAAGCAATTGAGACGCGAGATGCCCGATATGCCCGTGGAGCGTTACGATGAGCGCTTCACTTCTACACTCGCTCATCGAGCCATGATTGATGGTGGGCTTCGTCGTATGGGCCGCCGCGATAAAGAACTCGTCGACGAAATCGCCGCCACAATCATCCTCAACGACTACCTATCCTCACGCCAATCCTGACCCGCTCTCCCATCCGCCTCTCCTCCCAATACAGCCCCGATCTCCCGGCCAATCCTCCCAATCCTAAGGTTTGTCCCCCGCAGAAGTCGCTTGCGACTTCCATCCGCCTCTCCTCCCCAAATAGCCCTGCTCTCCAGGCCAAATCATCCCAATCCTAAGGTTTGTCCCCCGCAGAAGTCGCTTGCGACTTCCCTTTGCAAATTCCATTTTTTTTTACTAATTTTGCAAAAAAAATAAGTATGCATTTATAATACATACTTTTTTTAATGCATTTTTCGTTAGTATAAAGTAGTTAATAATTATGTGAGAGCTGACGCTCGAAATATTATAAAAAATAATGGAACCCAACATCGATATGACATCGAAAGCAAACGTGACTCCTGAGCAGAAACTGTCTCCTAAGGAGTTGTTCGACGCTATTTTGCGCCAATGGAAATGGATTCTTCTTTCACTTGTCGGTTGCATTGCTCTTGCAGTGCTTTATATCGCGTGGAAGCCTTATAGCTACACTCGCGAAGCTCAAGTGGAAATTAAAGAGGATGGAGAGTCAGGTTCGACTTCTGCACTCGCCATGTTTGCTGATTTAGGTATTGGAAATGCCACAAACAATCTCTACAACGAAATGGCGTATTTTGAATCCCCCGATCTTATGGGGCAAGTGGTAGAGAGACTTGGACTTCAGACTGATTACTATATGAAAAAAGGTCTGAGGAGTACGTTGCTTTATGGCCCGAACCTTCCTATTAAAGTCACTTTCGAAACGCTTTCTCAAAGTCAGGGAGGTGTCTTCAAGATAAAGATCAATGAAAAGGATCAGATTTTTTTAAGCCACTTCAAAGTGAAAAAGAAGAAAGTTCCCTTTGATAGCGAGAAGCCCATTGCTTTCGGTCAGACTGTCATGACTCCGCTTGGTAAAATTAAGATTGAAAAAACTCCTTTCTTCGGTAAAGATAAGGAAGAAGACGACGATAAGGATTATTCCATATATATTGCGAGATCTTCTTTACATAATGCTGTAAAGACATGGCTTACAAAGTTGTCTGTAGATGAACTTAGAAAAGAGGCTTCTGTCGTCAACCTTACTGTCACCGACGGCTCCGCTCTTAGAGCCGACGATGTCCTCAATACCATGATTCAAGTCTATAATGAAGATTGGATTCTGAGCAAGAATGAAGTTGCTCTCGCTTCTTCTGACTTTATCGATGAGCGTCTTTCTTCTCTCTCAAAAGAGCTGAGTGAAGTGGATTCAGACATTTCTGACTTTAAGTCCGAGCATCAGATCCCGGATCTTCTTGCAAGTGCAAATATCAATCTCACTGAAGAGCAAAATGCTCGCGCTGCACTTCTCGAGCTTAATAATCAGTTGCAGATGACCCGTTTTCTTAAAGAATATGTTGAGAAAGACGCTTCTTCAAAGCCCTTGCCTGCTAATATTGGGATTAATAGCCTTGCGCTTAGTGAGCAGTTAAAAAGTTACAACGAGCTGGTACTCAATAGGAATTCGATCATTGAAAGTTCCTCAGAAAACAACCCCTTGGTAAAGACCATCGATTCTCAGATTGAGTCTTCTAAGAGTGCCATTCTTATTTCGCTTACTAATCAAATTAAAATGCTTTCTCAAGAAGTGGCCAATCTTAATAAGGAAAGACTCACTTTCGAAAAGAATCTTGCCTCTAATCCCGAGCAAGCTCGTTATCTCCTTAGTGTTGAGCGTCAGCAGAAAGTAAAGCAGGAATTGTATTTGTATCTCTTGCAGAAAAAAGAAGAAAATCAGCTTAATCAGGCTTTCACCCCATATAATACCCGTATTATTGCCCGTCCGCATGGTGATCCCGAGCCTTCTTCTCCTAAACCTGTTGCTATCCTTATGATAGCGTTTATATTGGGGCTTGCCATGCCTATCGGCACTATATATGTCCGTGAAGTGTCTAACACTAAGGTTCGTGATAAGAATGATCTTAAGGGACTCAGTATTCCATTCCTCGGTGAGATTCCGAAGGTCAATACCAAGAAGTATGACGATAAGGATCACATGGTTGTGGTTAGTCAGGGTAATAGAAATGTCGTCAATGAGGCTTACCGTGTAGTTCGAACCAACCTCAACTTCATGCTCGATGGCGAAGAAAGATGCCCTGTGGTAATGCTGACAAGTTTCAACCCCGGTTCCGGTAAGAGCTTCATTGCAATTAATCTTGCCATGTCGCTCGCTATTCGAGGTAAGAAAGTGCTTGTTATCGATGGCGACATGCGTCGAAATTCATCCTCAAATTTTGTTGGAAATCCCGATAAGGGTCTTGCCCAGTGTCTTCTTGGCAAGGTAGCCAACGTCAATGATGTTATTGTCAAAGGCAAGCTTCAACCAAATCTTGATGTTCTCCCGGGCGGTAAGACTCCTCCAAATCCGACAGAACTCCTCGAAAATGGGCGTCTTGCTCCAATGATCGAGCAGCTTCGTCAAGAATATGATGTCATTTTCATCGACTGTCCTCCAATTCAGATGATTGCCGACGGAAGAATTTTCAGCACTGTCTGCACAAACACTATTTTCGTAATGCGTGCCGGCTTGTTTGAAAGAGGTCTTCTTTCAGAGCTTGAAAATGTATATCGTAGCAAAGAATACAATAACATGTGTCTCCTCCTCAATGGTACAGAATCCGGAGGTAGCTACGGTGGCTATGGTATGGGAAAAAGCTACTACGCCCAATCCGAATAATACGTCCAATCCAAGACAAAACATAAAAAAAGCATCGCAATTGCGATGCTTTTTTCATAATTCAAAATTCATAGCTCATAATTTATAATTCATAACTCATAATTCATAATGCATTATGAATTATGAATTATGAATTATTCTCCTAACTTCCTCGACAGCCCTATCCAGATCATCATTCACTATCCTCACATCAAATTGAGTCGCAAAGCTAAGCTCAAAGTCTGCTTTATCCAATCGTTTTTGGATCACATCTTCAGCATCCGTTCCGCGTCCCCTTAGTCTCCTTTCAAGTTCTTCCTTGCTCGGAGGAAGAATAAAGATGGTGATGGCTTGATCTCCAAAACATTTCTTTACATTAATTCCCCCCTTGACATCTATGTCCATTATAAGGTTCTGTCCCGATTCTGTCACTCTTTGCACTTCGCTCTTCAAAGTACCATAGCATGTGCCCGGGTACACTTCCTCCCACTCCACAAATTCTCCGGCTTCTGCCTTCTTTTGGAATTCTTCATGGGTTATGAAATAATACTCCACTCCGTGGCATTCACTGCCGCGAGGTGCCCGTGAAGTAGCGGATACAGAAAATCCCAAATTCAGTTCAGGATAATCAAGCAGTTTCTTTATTATTGATGACTTCCCGGTCCCACTCGGAGCAGAAAGCACTATTATCTT
>CAMWQY010000279.1 GCA_947176355.1 uncultured Porphyromonadaceae bacterium | reverse complement strand
ACGATAAACGATTTCGAAGCTATATAGATATATGAATTGGATGAAGAATATATTAGTGGCTCTTGTAGCTTTAGTTTCGGCTTTTGAAATGTCGGGACAAGTCGTTTCTGACTCTATTGCAATTTGTCCTCCGGGGGAATCTGCAGAAGCGATGGGACCGGATAGCGACAGTGTGTCGAGGTTATTGACACTGGAGGAAATTGCTGTGGCTACAGATACGATCATTGCAAATTATGATTCTGACTGGAATGAACTGTCGATGCAGGGAAAACTGAATTTTGACGGGCTTCCAATGTCGGTCAGCATAAAAATTTATATGAAAAGAGGGGAATCGATCATACTGTCGGCTCGTGCTCCATTCGTAGGAGAAGTGGCTCGAGTGGAGGTATGTCAGGATTCTGTAATTCTTATCAACAAGCACTCACGCACTTATAATGTGCAGTCATTTGTAGATCTTGAGGTAGACAAGAAGGCGTATCTGACAGATCTTCAAGATATACTTTTAGGTCAGGTGGCGTTTCCAGGTCACGGACGATTGACTCAGGAGTTGGCATCACTTTCGCAATGGATAGCATTGCCAACTGAGGAAACTCTAATTTATCCTTCAGGTAGTCTTCAGGTATCGGGCACAGAATATGGATTCGTCATGGACTCCATCTGTCAGTTGCAGTCGTTTGTGCTTATGTTGAAAAAGGCTAATGTTGTGTTGGAGACAAAATATCAATATGGGGATAAGGGTTGGACTCTTGGTATTGAGATATCTCTTCCTAAGAAGAAGCTGAATGGGGATGCTCAGCTTTCTTATCCGGAATATAATCCGAGTCCCCTCGAATTTACGGATCTCGGATCGAAATATCGGAAAGTGGACTTTAAAGCTCTCATGAAATTTTGAGTGCGATTAATAATGACGAATTATAAAAGATGAAGTTAACGATGCTTTATTCTTCTGAAAATATGAGACGTAGGTTAATACATCTGCGTCATCGGGTTTGTATGGTCTTTGCTGTTGTGTTGCTTGCTGCCGGTATGCCGGCAAGTGATTTTGTCTGCAGTGCTTCGGCTCAGTCAAAGACATCCAACAATACAAAGAAGAAAAAGACTTCGTCATCCGTATCTCAAAAAAAGACATCCTCAAACTCGTCTGCACAGAAGAAATCTTCCACACAGAAAAAGAGTGCAGCTGCTACTAAAAAGAGTTCATCTTCAAAGAAGGCTTCGCAGGGTCATAAGCAATCGGCAAAAAATCAGAAAAATACTCAATCTTCAAATAAATCATCTCAAACAGGCAAGAAACAAACATCAAAGAATAAGAAAGTTTCTTCTTCTCCGACATCATCAGCAGAGGCTCAGCGCCTGCAGGAAGCCGCACAGCGTGAGATACAGCAGACAAAGGAGAAACTGCGCATGAATGAGCAGGAAATCAAGACAGGACTTTCGGATTTGAATCGTCTGTCTGCTGACATAGCCACTGGAAAGAAGCAGGTGGAGGGACTACAGAATAAAGTGTCGTCGCTCAATAAGGAGATTACTACAATTGGCAATGAGATAACGAAAAACGAAGCAGAATTGAAGCTGATGCGGGAGGAATATCTCAAAGCCGTCAAGAAGATGCGTCTGACCAAGAAAAATCAGTCTGCATTGGCATTTATTTTCGCTTCGGAAAACTTCAATCAGGCAATGCGAAGAATCCGCTACATGCGCCAGTTTTCCGAATGGAGATCTCGCAAAAGTGCAGATATAGATAATAAGATTGAGCATCTTGGGAAGGAACGTACGCGACTTGCAGAGGTGAAGGAGTCGCAGACCGTGGCTTTGGGACAGCTGAATAAGTCGCAACAACAGCTGGTGGAAAATCATAAAAAGCAAGAAGCGCTTGTGGCGAATTTGCGTCGAAATGGCGATGCTCTGCAGGCTCATCTAATAGCAAAACAGAATGAAGCAAACCGACTGAAAGAGACTATTTCCACCCTAATTGCTCAGGAGCAAGCCAAGGCTGAAGCTGAGCGCAAGGCACGAGAGAAAGCAGAGGCGGATCGCAAAGCTCGCGAAAAGGCTGAAGCAGAGCGCATTGCAAGAGAAAAGGAAGAGGCGGAAAAGAAAGCACTTGCAGAAAAAGCTGCCGCTGAAAAGGCGTTGGCAGAAAAGGCTGCCGCTGAGAAAGCAGAGGCGGAGAAGGCTGCTGCAAAGGCTTTGGCGGAGAAGATTGCAGCTGAGAAGGCATTGGCAGAGAAATCGGCTGCAGAAAAGGCTGCTGCGCAAAAAGAAGCGGAAGAGAAAGCCAAAGCATATAAAAAAGCTGCGGAAGAGAAGGAAAAGGCTGACCGGAAGTTTGCCGAAGCTAAAGCAAAGGCAGAGGAGAAGGCTCGAAAGGAGCAGGAAAAACTGGATAAAAAGAAATTCAAAAACAGTGAGAAAAGTTCCCGCAATCGCCGAGACCGTGGATTGAAAAACAAGGTAGAGGTCAGAGAAAAAATAGAGGCTTCCAAGAGTGCTGATCCGATTGCCGGGGCTTCTCCTAAGAGTGTAGATAATCCTGCAAATGTCGGTGCAGTCAATTTTGCGAGTCTTCGAGGCAAACTGCCGAAGCCGGTAGACGGCGCTTGGCGTATCACAAATCCTTTTGGACGCCATGCCATGCCTGAGATGCCTGAGATACAATACGACAATCCCGGTATTGACGCAGAGGTAGCGAAAGGCACCACAGTCAAGTCAGTCTGTGGCGGAAAAGTGTCGGGGGTCTATAAACTGGCAGGATACGGCAATGTAGTCATCATCAATCACGGAGACTACTATACTGTATATGGCAATTTGGCATCTACCAATGTCTCTGTAGGCACACAAGTAAGCAGTGGGCATTCATTAGGGACAGCGGGGGCAGACCCTGACGACCAGCGCCATGGCTCCGTCCATTTCGAAGTCTGGAAAGGCCGCGAAAAACAAAACCCCACCTCCTGGCTCCGCTGATGCTGATTTAATAAATTAAAATTTTTATCATGCATATTTTTGGGAAGAATGTATGATATATGAAAGATTTGAGGATATTTTTAAATTATTTTGCTGTAAGATTTGGCTGGAAAGATAAAAAAATGTAATTTTGCATTTTAAACAGGAAATCTTATGGTAAATCAGTTGAGAAGTCAGGCCACTACCGAGGGGCGGCGAATGGCTGGAGCCCGCGCCCTTTGGAGAGCAAATGGAATGAAGGAGGAGCAATTTGGCAAACCAATCATCGCTATTGTCAATTCGTTCACCCAGTTTGTGCCGGGACATACACACCTCCATGAAATAGGACAGATAATCAAAAAGGAAATAGAAGCTCTCGGTTGCTATGCCGCCGAATTCAATACGATAGCAATCGACGACGGTATCGCTATGGGGCACGACGGTATGCTATACTCTCTTCCATCGCGCGACCTCATTGCTGATTCTGTAGAATATATGGTCAATGCTCACAAGGCAGACGCGATGATATGCATCAGCAATTGCGACAAAATCACTCCCGGAATGCTCATGGCTGCGATGCGTCTTAACATTCCTACTGTTTTTGTCTCAGGAGGTCCGATGGAAGCGGGACGCATTGGTGATCGCAAACTCGATCTCATCGACATCATGATTGATTCAGCCGATCCTTCGGTGTCTGATAGCGATGTTGAGATTCTCGAAAAAGAAGGTTGCCCGACTTGCGGATCATGCTCCGGCATGTTTACAGCCAACTCCATGAATTCCCTCAATGAAGCCATAGGACTTGCATTGCCCGGCAACGGTTCGGTGCTTGCCACGCACGTCAATCGTATGAAACTATTCAAAGACGCTGCCAAGAAAATAGTAGAAAACGCTTATAAATATTACAAGGACGGGGATGACTCGGTGTTGCCAAGAAGCGTAGCAACTCGCGAAGCATTCCTCAA
>CAMWQY010000278.1 GCA_947176355.1 uncultured Porphyromonadaceae bacterium | reverse complement strand
ACACACTTGTAGAAGTGGCTGCAGAAGAAGGCTACATTGATCCAATTTGGAAAAACCGCATACTGAAATTCCGTGACAATCCAAGCGATACATCATGGATGAACGCCTAAAAATTCGGAAAGATGAAACATCTGATCGATCCCACTGACCTGACAGTGGAAGAAACCCAAGAAATTATAAACCTTGCCCTTGACATAATTGCCAACCGTGCAAAATATTCCGAAAAGTGTAAAGGGAAAAAACTTGCTACTCTTTTCTACGAACCCTCAACCCGCACGCGCCTCAGTTTCACGGCTGCAATGATGGAACTTGGCGGTAATGTGCTTGGTTTTGCAGATGCCGCGAGCAGTTCTGTAAGTAAGGGTGAGACTGTGCGTGATACAGTACGCGTAGTGGAAAACTTCGCTGACATCATAGCCATGCGACATTTCTTAGAAGGCGCTCAGCTTGCAGCTACAGAAGTAAGCCGTGTGCCTATCATCAATGCCGGCGATGGAAGCCATGCCCATCCGACTCAGACACTCACCGACCTACTGACAATCACTCGCGAACTCGGACGACTCGACGACCTGACAATAGGATTCTGCGGTGACCTTCGTTTTGGACGAACCGTGCATAGCCTCATCAAAGCCCTTTCCCGCCAGAAAGGTATCAAAATAGTGCTTATTGCTCCCCCTCAACTTCGTCTTCCCGACTATATCAAGCAAGACGTATGCGACCGCCTCGGTCTTGAATATAAGGAAGTGGACACCCTTGAAGAAGCAATGCCGGAACTCGACGTATTGTATATGACTCGTGTGCAAAAAGAGAGATTCCTCGATGAAGATGAATATGAAGCTGTCAAAGACTCTTTTGTGCTTGATTGCGATAAAATGAAACTTGCCAAGGAAAAGATGGCTGTGCTTCATCCCCTCCCCCGCGTCAATGAAATTCTCGAGGAAGTTGATGCAGACCCACGAGCCGCATACTTCCGTCAGGTAGAAAACGGCAAATTTGTCCGCATGGCGCTCATATCAAGCCTTCTTGATTGGAAAGATGATCCGAAGCATCAGATGCCTAAACAAGAAGAGGTGGAAGTGCCTCATCATCTTCGTTGCGAAAACAAAAAGTGTATCACACGCAATGAAAAATCACCTCGCCGTGCCTACAAGGCATCCGACGGTTCGCTTCGTTGTCGTTATTGCGACCACAAGTTCAAATAATTTTAGTTCTGAGGAGCTTGATACCTCCTCAGAGCACCATCTACAGTAAAAAATCAGATTAAAAAGATTCTATTTTGGAACCACTTAAGCATGAATGCGGCATCGCCATGATCCGTCTTCGCAAGCCAATAAGCTATTATAAAGAAAAATATGGCACTTACGCCTACGCCCTCAATAAATTGTATCTGCTTATGGAGAAGCAACATAATCGAGGGCAAGAAGGAGCCGGTGTAGGAGTTGTCAACCTAAAAGCTACTCCTGGCCATGAATATGTCTGGCGAGAGCGAGAATTGGGATCTCAAGCTATACAGGAGATATTCAACAGAATCGGGAAACGCTTGATGGAAGCCGGACTTGAAAATATGTCTCCTCGCGAAGCTGAGACAGAAGCACCCATGATAGGAGAAATATATCTCGGGCATCTGCGTTACTCTACAACCGGAAAGAGTGGTATGTCGTATGTCCATCCGTTTCTTCGACGCAACAACTGGAGAAGCCGCAACCTCCTCATGTGCGGAAACTTCAATATGACCAATGTCGATGAACTGTTTGATTCCGTAGTGAGCCGAGGTCAACATCCTCGTCTTCACAGCGACACCATCATACTGCTCGAAATGTTGGGCTATGCGCTCGACAAAGAAAATCATCGTCTTTATAGACTGCACCGAGATGATGACTCTGATAATTTTGTCGACAAGAATCTTGAAGAAATCATTGAGGAAGAACTCGACATAAGAAATGTACTCAAAGCTTCCGCTCCGGAATGGGATGGCGGCTATGTGATCTGTGGGGCAACCGGATCGGGCAACGTTTTTGTATTCCGCGATCCAAATGGAATCCGTCCCGCTTATTACTATATTGATGATGAAATAATTATCGCAACTTCCGAGCGTCCGCAGATTCAGACAGTCTTTGGAGTGACTCAAGACAGCATTCATGAACTCAACCCGGGAGAAGCATTGCTCATTTCTATTGACGGCAAACCTACCGTAGAGCGTATTCTGCCTCAAGAATCGAACTCAAAATGCAGTTTTGAACGCATTTATTTCTCACGGGGCAGCGATAGCGACATATACAACGAGCGCAAGGAATTAGGGCGTCTTCTTGTAGACAAAGTGGTGAAATCTGTAGAAGGCAACATTGCCAATACCGTATTCTCGTATATTCCCAACACTGCAGAAGTGGCATTTTATGGACTCGTGGAAGGTCTTGAAGAATACCTCAATGAATATAAGGCCAACAGAATCCTTGCTCTTCAAGCAGATGGACAGCTCAACCACGATTCTATCCGCAAAGTGATGGAATCGGAAGTAAGGATAGAAAAAGCTGCAATAAAGGATATTAAACTCCGAACATTTATCGCGGAAGGAGATGTGCGTAACGACCTTGCAGCGCACGTATATGACATATCATACGGATGTCTTCGCCCCGGGAAAGATTCTCTCGTCGTGATAGATGACTCCATTGTCAGAGGCACGACCCTCAAACAGTCAATTCTCAGCATGTTAGCCCGTCTGGAACCGAAAAAAATCGTAGTGGTCTCTTCTTCTCCTCAAGTGAGATACCCTGATTATTATGGTATTGACATGAGCAGGATGGATGAATTCATTGCTTTCAAGGCAGCTGTGAGTCTTCTGAAAGAACGAGGCATGGAATACGTATTGGCTTCCACTTACGCGGCTTGCAAAAAAGAGGTAGAGAAGAAATCGGGGATGCCGCTGACCAATCATGTGAAGAATATCTATTCTCATTTCACCGACGACCAGATCTCCAGAAGGATAGCGGATATGGTCAAGCCAATAGATATGGATGTAGAAATTGTCTATCAGACAGTCGAAGGTCTTCACAAAGCATGTCCGAACCATCCGGGCGATTGGTATTTCTCAGGCAATTATCCGACACAAGGGGGTATCAGAAGAGTGAACCAAGCCTACATAGACTGGTATGAGGGAAACACTTCTAAAAGAAACTGATAAAAATGAATACTGACATGAATGACATAGGGAAAAAAGATTTAGATGAAATTAAATCTCTTCTAAAGGAGGAGGTCGGATTCCTACCCTCAGGTCCGGGGCTCGATAACTTATTGAAGAGTGCGGAATGGCTTCATGTCGATTCTAAGTATGTAGTCATTGAGATGGGGAAGACATGTCCGGACGTCTATATTCTAAAAGATGGAATTATTCGAGTGTGGGATTTCGATGGAGAAAAAGAACGGACATTTGGATTTGGACTTCCCGGCACGATTTTTGAGTCAAAACATTCGTTTGTGATGCATGGCCCATCCTATTATCAAGTAGAGACATGCTGCCCATCAATAATCCTTAGAATAGCGGAAAAAGACTTCTGGGATACGGTCAAGAGTGACAATAGTTTTGCTATATTTATGCTCCATAATGCCTACGGAGAGCTTTATAGCCACGAATTCAAGGAAAGCACGATCAATAATGGCACCGCACGAGAACGATTTGAAGCCTTGCTGAAATTCAGGCCAATTATTCTTGAAAAAGTACCTCAAAAAATCATTGCTTCCTACCTTGGAATCACATCGGAATACTTCAGCATACTAAAAAGAAGACTTCTAACCGGAAAATTCACCTCAAAAAAGTAAGAATTTTTCATATTTTATAAATTTCTTAAACCAGATTAAGAAATATTGTAGAAATTAGGTCTATATTTGCGGTTGATATACATTTAATAGAAAAAAAACATACCATAACTATAAACCAGATAAAGCATGAGAAAAATTCTACTTAC
>CAMWQY010000277.1 GCA_947176355.1 uncultured Porphyromonadaceae bacterium | reverse complement strand
ACCTCCTCAAAACCTTCAATTGCCTTATCACAAGGACGATTGACATGAGTGATCGTATCTCCCACTTTCACCTCCTTCGAAGTCTTTATACCCGAGATAATGTATCCTACATTTCCGGCAGAAAGCACTTTGCGTGGAGAAAGATCGAGTTTCAACACTCCGATTTCATCAGCGTGATACTCCTTTCCTGTACTGACAAACTTTACGAAATCGTCGGTATGGATAGTGCCATTTACTATTTTGAAGTAAGCAATGATACCGCGAAACGGATTGAAAACAGAGTCGAATATGAGAGCTTGGAGAGGAGCCTCCGGATCCCCCTTTGGGGCGGGGACACGATCCACAATGGCTTTTAAAATTTCATCCACACCCATTCCGGTCTTTCCGGAAGCGCGTATGACTTCGGATCTGTCGCAACCAAGAAGATCTACAATCTGATCTTCTACCTCATCCGGATTTGCGCTTTCAAGGTCGCACTTGTTGATGACAGGTATAATCTCAAGATTATTGTCGATTGCCATATATAGGTTGGATATGGTCTGAGCCTGAATGCCCTGACTTCCGTCTACGATGAGAAGCGCACCTTCACAAGCGGCAATGGAACGAGATACTTCGTAGGAGAAATCTACGTGTCCCGGAGTATCTATAAGGTTTAGTGTATAGTGTTCGCCATCCAGAGTGTAGTCCATTTGGATAGCATGACTTTTGATAGTGATGCCGCGTTCGCGTTCGAGATCCATGTCGTCGAGCACCTGCGCCTCCATGTCTTTGGCAGATATTGTATTAGTGCGTTCGAGGAGTCGGTCGGCAAGGGTAGACTTGCCGTGGTCGATATGAGCTATGATGCAGAAATTGCGGATATTTTTCATATTAAAATGCGAATTAGCCACAAAATTACGAAAAAAATCTCAGATTGCGAATTAATATAGATTCTTTTTGAAAAAAACTTATGGATTCACGCGTAGTGTCCAATCAAGAGTCTTGTAATAGGTTTCAGCCTTTGTATTGGATGAGCCGGGGAAATGGCAAGATAGACCTGAATAAATGGAAGGATCGAATGCATTGTTGAGACCATTGAAATTCTTCGTCGAGCAGCCTGCATAGAGAGTGATGTCAGCGAGTGCATTGTCAAGAGCATCTGAAAGAGCCTTAGACTTTGGATCTGACATGTCAAGGTATTTCTTTGTGAACTGACCAAAGTCATACATACCTGTGCTGAGACGACTATAGTTTTGCAGACCCTGTACGGACTTGGGTCGAGTGCCTACTGAATAAATATCAGCGGCTGCATCTGCTACTTTTTCAAGGCCATCTGTTTTCATGACAGTCACGGTCACAGCCAATCTTTGATCGTTGTAATAGTCAAAGAAAGCCTTTCCAACACCTACGAGATCCGGTGTCGGAGCTGCGAGCATCGGAAGCGTCGTCTCATAATTCATACCCGGACTCCAGTCTTCCGTAGGATACCCGCCAATATAATTACATTTATTACGGAGCTGATAGACAACCTCCACCCCCATCATGTAGCAGAGGTCAAACCAAACATAATCAAACATACGGTCAGGAATGGCATTGGAAAGTTCATGAAGGTCGCAGTAGTCAGTGACACCTTGATACTTGTCAAGCCCATAGCTTTTCTGCATTTGACCCACGCCGGATGATGGTACTTCATGATCGGTAAAATTGGGAATCCATCCGGTGCCGTGCGACCAGAAGATCAGACCGTAATTTTCTGCCTCTGCTTCTTTGCGAAGATCACTGAAGACTTCGTTCATCCTGACAGGGTCTGTAGAAAAAGTATTACGGTCATAGCTCTTGACATTCACAAAATCCCAGTTGCCGGAAGGATCTTGAGTAAGCTCGGCAAGAGTTGCCTCTGTAGCCGACTGGGAAGCCACACTATAGAGTAAAATCCTAACATCCTTGCCAAGTCCGGCAACGTCAGGAGCCGCTTGAATCATCTCTTTCTTATCAGCTGTAAGATATGAAGAAAGATTATTGGAAGCCACCGCATATATCAGCACAGTCCGCTTCGTCTTAGGAGCATCCGGTTCTTTGAATGTATTATCGTCGCATGAAGAGAAAGCAAAGATAAAGATAGTAGCAAAGAGTAAATTGAGTATTCTATTCATATATTATATTTAGTCTCGCAAAGTATGACTTAGATTATGGAGTTACAAAATTATAGGTTGTTTCTTATATACCCATAAAAGTTTAACGAAAAAAATCAATATTTATTACAAAAGCATAATGAGAGTACATTTTTTGCATTTCGTTCCGGAATCCACAGCTATTTTGGAGGGGGATTGAACTCTTGGAGGGGTGTCAGTGTTAAATTTTTGAAAAATCTGAAATAGAGTTTAAAAATATATGAAAAAATCTATCATTTGGCTCCTTACAATAGTGATGGGTATCACGTTTAGCGCTTTGCTATATTTCCAGATCACGTATCTGGAAAATATGGTGAAGATGCGTGAGTCCCAGTTTTCCGAAGGAGTCATGCGGTCAATATATGGGACTGCAGGTCTACTCGAACGCAGGGAGACCATGCATTTCCTGGAGCAGGACATCAAGATGCTGAATTCATACGATGACAATGATGAGGGCTCGGAATTTCTCACTACTGAAGAATTATTCCCCATCCCACAACCCGGCAAGAAACCCGCAATATCCTTCAGGCATCCAACCGACAAGATAGAAAAACGCTACCAGCAACTCCAGGAAGCTATTTGGGAACAATACGTCTATCAAAGAGGACTTTTGAATGAAGTCATCCTTTCGATACTTTATGACGGAGCAAGAAGACCGGTATTGGAAAGAGCCGATGCTGACACTATACGAAAAGTGCTGACAGTAGAATTGGCCAACAATGGACTTGATGTGCCATTCAGTTTTGCAGTAACCGACAACAACACCATTATTTATTCAACACCGGATTACGATCCCGACATAGCTGAAAAGCATATATACTCCGCAAGAATCTTTCCGAATTCAAGCACTCACTATGAATTGAAAGTGGAGTTTCCAACCAAAGCCAACTATATTTACTCATCAGTGAGATTCGTGATCCCGACTTTAGCGCTGACAATCTTGCTGCTCGCAATATTTATATTCACTATGATCTTGGCATTCAGGCAGAAGAAAATAGGAGAAATGAAGACAGACTTCATCAACAACATGACTCACGAGCTAAAGACTCCTATTTCAACTATCTCGCTTGCCGCCCAAATGCTCAATGATGACTCAGTAAGGAAATCACCGGAGACACTTCATCATATATCAGAAGTGATCAATACCGAGTCAAAGCGATTGCGATTCCAAGTAGAGAAGGTGCTACAGATGTCGGTATTTGAAAATAACAGCAACAGCGCACTAAACTTCAAACTTGTAGATGCCAACAAAACTATAGCGAGCGTTGTGTCTACGTTCAAGTTGAAGGTAGAGAGATTTGGAGGAAGCTTAAGCTTCATCAATGATGCAGACGAAGCGTTGGTATATGTAGATGAGATGCAATTCACCAATGTAATATTCAATCTGCTTGACAATGCAGTGAAATACCGCAATGAAGATGTAGAGCAGGAATTGACCGTGAAGACCTCTGACATTGATGGCAACAGGCTGAGAATTCAGATCCGCGATAATGGCATAGGCATGAAAAAAGAAGATCTGAAGAAGATATTTGAAAAATTCTATAGAGTGCATACCGGCAACCGCCACGATGTCAAAGGATTCGGACTCGGACTCGCTTACGTACACAGGATGGTGACTGTCTTTAATGGCACGATAAGCGTAGAGTCAGAACTCGGCAAAGGATCTGAATTCACAATAGAATTGCCACTGGCAAAAAAACCTGACGAAGATGAAGATTAAAAAAAATTGACATATCGAAAGGAATAATTGCAGTTCATACGTTAATATTATATAGTCGGATGAGACTAATTAGACTAATAGGTCTAATAAGACTAATT
>CAMWQY010000276.1 GCA_947176355.1 uncultured Porphyromonadaceae bacterium | reverse complement strand
AAAAAGGAGAGCCGCTAACACAGCGACTCTCCCTCACGATTCCACTATAAACTATATCTAACTAAACTTAAAACCGCATTCTCACTTTCTCACGAAACCGGAATGCTTCGCCATATTGCTTTTTGTATAAGTGTAACGCATTGCCATGCCAAATGGTTGGCTTTGCTGACATTTTTAACATTGTAAACGACTTTTTAACGGAATTGGCGAATCCCCGGCATCCATTCAAACCCTGCCGCTTCCATTTGGGCTTTCAGTTTTGTTTCATCTGTTCCAAATGCTGTGCAGAAGTCTTCAAGCGTGCGGTATTCGTCGCGCATTTTCATGTTGACAAAACTCATCAACATTACCGGGTCTTTGGGCATCATTTCCATATCTGTCTATTTTTAATTTTATCTATTAAGTATTTTGCCTAATGAAATTTTAATGTCATAAATGCATTATCGTCTGAATTTCAGAGTCTAACACTTGCTTTTGCTTGAGCGGAGCTAACTATGCATTATGCATTATGCATTAAGCATTCCTATTTTAATTTGGCGCTTTCTATTTTTTTTATTATCTTCGCACCAATGAAACAACACGTAGGCATATTGATTTGTTTTCTCATTGGTTTTTTTCAGAATTCCAATGCGTGTACCAGTGCAATTATTGGAGCAGAACTAAGTCCATACGGACGCCCGATGCTTTGGAAGCACCGAGATACATCCAATATTGACAATAAGGTTGAGTATGTGGCCCCCGGTCCTGAAGGATATGGATATACCGGACTTTTCAATGCTTCCGACAAGCTACTGAAAGAATGCTGGACCGGCTTCAACAGTGAAGGGTTTGCAATAATGAACACAGCTTCCTATAATCTTAAGGATGATAAAGTCCCTGAGAAAGATATGGACAAGGAAGGATTCGTCATGACCAAAGCCTTGCGTTCGTGTGTCACTGTCGATGACTTTGCCCGCCTTCTTGACTCTCTTCCTCGTCCTATGGGTGTGGAAGCAAATTTCGGAGTCATTGATGCCACCGGAGCCGGCGCTTATTTCGAGACCAACAATCATTCTTACATCAGAATTGATCTTAAGGATTCGCCTGACCACATGCTCGTGCGCACCAACTATAGCCATTGCGGACGCCCGAATGAGGGTTATGGCTTCGTCAGGGAAGCTAATGCCCTGCATCTTCTGCGTCCGGCTGCTGAAAATAACGACATTACCCCCGAGTACTTGACCGAGGTCTTGTCTCGTTCGTTCTATCACAGTATGATGGACAAAGACATGGCGGAAGGGACGGAAGATGGTTGGATCATCGACCAAGACTTCATCCCACGCTTTAAGTCGTGTGCTACGATAGTCATTGAAGGCTGTAGTCCCTCAGAAAAGGGTATTACGAAACACGCCGGAAAGGATTATGTAATGTGGACAGGTCTCGGGTATCCTCCGGTAGCTGATATTTATCCGGTAGTAGAGGGCCCTGATGGGGTCAATCCCGATTTAAGGGGAACTCAAGCCAATGGGCATTCAAAAGCTTCCGACTTATCCAAGAAGCGTCGTGATGAAGTGTTTCCAAAGCATTACGGCAATGGAGATAAGTATATAAAACTTTCTCGTCTCAGAAATCCCGAAGGTACGGGATATCTTCAGACAATACCGAAACAAAATCTGTCAATATATCAAAAATTCCGGGAGAATAATCAGTCTAAGTAATGTGCCTGTCGGATTGTATTTTTTATGGATACTCCTCAACCTTTCACTGTCAGTCGAAATACCATTTTTAAAACACTGATTCTGACTCCTTCCACTGCTTGGATTCTTTGGCTGGTGGTTGCTGTTGGTTCGGCTCTTATTGTCGTCGGTTGTATCGCTGATATCAGATGGCTGATTCTTGGGCTGATAGTTTGCTTGACCATGGCTCCTACAATAGCATTCTTCATTTTTGTCAGCTACATGTTTGATTCCGAGATGGTGGCAAACTTTCTTCACCATACTATAGAACGTCGCCCCGGCAATTATCTGCTTCATATTTATAGGCAGGCTGATGAAGATGAGCCTATTGAAGCCGGAAAGACCTGGATTGAGTCGGGCAGTCTCACTTTGTTTGATTACAATATCATTAGAAAAGAGACCAACGGCAAGTATGAAGTGATCTACTTAAAGGATTCTCCTTTAAGAATTCTGTATGTACCAAGATATTAACAATGAGAATATTAAAGAATACAAACCGCAAATACTGCTTCATAATGGAGATGGAGGTGCGCGACTATGAACTCGACTGCGAGCAGATAGTCAACAACGCCAACTATCTTCATTATATGGAGCACACCCGCCATAAATTCTGCAGCGATGCGGGCCTCTCTTTCGTGGAAATGCACAATCAGGGCATAGATGCTGTGGTGCGCAAAGTCGAGATTGAATACATTTCCTCTTTGCGTGGCAATGAGACTTTCTTGTCTTGCCTGAGATTGGAACGCAAAGGCCCGAGATTCATTTTCCATCAGGACATAATGCGTCCCGGTGGAGAGCTGGTATGTCAAGGCTTGGTCAATGTAGTTGTCTTGAAAAATGGCAAACTTTCGCGTGGCGATGAGTTGGCTAAGATATTCGCTAAATACATCAACTGACGGTGGATACTCATAGATTTCTCGGTATGGCTCTTTCATTCGTGCCCGGCACGGATGCTTCTTTCGTGCGCCAAATGGAGAAATGTGGAGTGACTGTCGAAGACTTTTTCTCTTCCTCACAATCGGAGCTTTCAGCACGATTGGATATTAGATTTGCTCCGTTCCTTGACAAGATGGTGCGTGATGAGGCTCTTCATAAAGCTAAGGAAGAGTCGGATTTTATGCAGCGCCATGGCATAGTGTCGTTTTCTATGACTGACGATGACTATCCCTCCCGATTGACCGATATTGACCGTGCCCCTCTGACACTCTATCGTCTTGGACATGCAAATCTCGATGCTGATACGATGATGAGCATCGTAGGTACGCGCCATTCCACTTCGTATGGAGTAAGATATGTAGGGTCTCTCGTGGAGGATATGGCGGTTTATTTCTCGGATATGGTGATTGTCAGTGGTCTTGCTCTTGGCATAGACTCCGCTGCTCATGAAGCTGCTCTTAAGGCTTCCTTGCCTACTGTAGCAGTAGTAGCTCATGGGCTTAATACTATTTATCCTGCCGTAAACCGTGATCTTGCCCGCCGTATCATTGCTGCAGGGGGTGCAATTATTTCTGAATATCCTTCCGGTGTCACTCCCTACAGAAGTCGTTTCCTTGAAAGAAACCGTATTGTAGCTACTATGACAGATGCTGTCATTGTGGCTGAATCTGCGGAAAAAGGTGGGGCTATGTCAACTGCAGCCGTAGCTTCTTCTTACGGTAGAGAACTGTTTGCCCTTCCCGGGCGCATTGGTGATGAGATGAGTGCAGGCTGCAATAGGCTTATACGTAGCCAGAAGGCGATGATGGCAGGGTCGGCTGTAGAGATGATGGGTATGCTTGGTTGGAAACCAAAGACCGTGAAAGCTGCTCCCAAGCAACGAGACCTTTTCCCGGAGCTGAAAGGCAATGAAAAGCTCATTTACGACGCATTGCGATTCAATCAAGAGCCTATGCCTGTAGATGCCCTTCGTGAGCGCACCGGAATCCCTATCCACGACCTTATGGCATCCCTTGGTGAAATGGAATTCGACGGAATTATCGAACGTCTCCCCGGCAGCCGCTTCTCCCTGATCCAATACTGAATATATCTTAAAAATCAAATTAGTCCAATTAGCCTAATAAGACTAATCGGACTAATTTGACTAATAAGACTAATAAGACTAATAAGACTAATAAGACTAATAAGACTAATAAGTCTAATAAGACTAATTATCCTAATTCCCGGAATTATTACTTCTTAAAAGCCTCCCCACTGACATACACCTTAAAGTCTTTTATTCCCCCTGGCACGTTGCTCTCCATACGAGGCAGATACTGTATGCCGG
>CAMWQY010000275.1 GCA_947176355.1 uncultured Porphyromonadaceae bacterium | reverse complement strand
TGCACCCGGAAACAGAGGTTTCCTCACGGTGGCCGAGGCCTGACGGTCCACACCGTGCCGCACTCAGCGGTCCTACTTTTCGCACTACGCATCACGCACTAAGCGAAACGCACCACCCCGACTCCATAACCTTCCAACTCAAAAACTCCACAACCTCCATACGTTTTCCCCAGATTAATTTGCAAACATGCCCCAAATGCATTAAATTTGCAAGAAAATAGAGATTTATGGAAGATAAGGACAGATACGCCATTGGCCAGCAGGATTTCAAGACACTCCGCAAAGACGATGCTTTCTACGTAGATAAGACATCTTTTGTGGAGAAAATAGCCAGAAGCAGGACCAAATACTACTTTCTGGCGCGTCCTCGCCGCTTTGGCAAAAGCCTTTTCCTCTCGACCCTCAGGTACTTCTTCGAAGGAAGACGGGAGCTCTTCAAAGGTCTTTATATCGACTCCATCGACTGGGACTGGCAGCAATATCCGGTGCTTCACCTTGACCTTAATACCGATAAGTTTGCTGAGCAAGGTGTACTTGACAGTGTGCTCGATAATCTGTTTAAGGAGTGGGAGGCAAAATATGGAGTAGTGGAAAAAGCTGAAAATCTATCATCTCGATTCCGCAACATCATAAAGGAAGCCCATGAGAAGACAGGTCGTCAGGTAGTGATTCTTGTAGATGAATACGACAAACCTCTTGTTGGTAACCTCAACAGTGATGAGAATTTCGAGCACTACCGTAAGAAGCTTGCGAGCATATACTCCAATTTCAAGAGTTCGGCGGAGCATATTAAGCTGGTCTTCCTGACAGGTGTCAGCAGGTTTAGCAAACTCAGTGTCTTCTCTGACCTTAACAACATCAATGATATATCCTTCGACGATGAGTTTGCGGATGTCTGTGGCATCACAGAGGTAGAACTTCTTGGCATTTTTAAAGAGGGAATCAACCGACTTTCTCGGGAATACAATGTTTCTTACGACAAAGTTTGCGCAAGACTGAAGAAGAATTATGATGGTTATCGTTTCTCGCCTGCAGGAAGTGACATCTACAATCCATGGTCAGTACTAAATTGCCTGCAGAAAGGAAGAATAGGAAACTACTGGAACGCTACCGGCGCCGCGACGATTGTAGCTGAGACATTGCGTGACGCAGATATCGACATCGAGCAGACCCTTAACGCTGATTGGGATCTCGATGACCTTGCCGGACTTGACCTCCTCAATGCAGATCCTACAGCCCTTCTATATCAAGCCGGTTATCTTACTATCGCTGAATATGATATGGAAGAGAACACTGTACGTATGAAAATTCCTAACGAGGAGGTAAGAAAAGGTCTCTTCAAAGATTTACTCAGTGCATATCTAAAACCGAAAAAAGGAACTGTCAAGACCATAATGGATGGAATAGTAAAGGGTATCACTTCCGGAACCCCGGAGATAATGATGAGGAGTCTTGACGCTTACTTCGCCGGTATCCCATACGACCTGAAGGTAGAGAATGAGAATAATTTCCATAACATATTTTATGTACTGGCAACCCTCATAGGTATAGACGCAAAAGCCGAGGTCCATACCTCCTGCGGTCGTATAGACCTCCTTATAGAAACCACGAAGTTCATTTACATAATTGAATTGAAATTCAACTCGACTCCGGAAGAAGCCCTACGCCAAATAGAGGAGAAAGGCTATGCCCGCCAGTTTGCCACAGATTCTCGAATTCTCTTCCGCATCGGCGTAAACTTCTCCTCCGAATCCCGCCGCATCGAGTCCTGGAAAATAGAATCCTGAAATTTATTGAGATCCTTGAAGAATAACCGTAAAATCAATCATATCCATCAAGAAATCATGAAAATTAAAACGATACATTCAATAATAGGAATGGCTGCGCTGTCGGGAGCGACAGTATCCGCACAGACTATAGTGGAAACGGACGCCTACACTTGGCATGGCGATACGATCACGCAAGGCGTGTTTATGGCTACAGCGCCGTCGGCGACTGAGATCGTATCTACTTATAGTGCGCAGCCCGGCTACTACATGGGAATAGACAAGCAGTGGAAACTGAAAAACGATATTAGCTCATATCCGAAGCTTACGACGCCAAACCGTCTTCACGAGGCAATCTACAATATGGGTCTCGACGAGATGATCAATGCTGTCGAACCCGACACAACCCTCCGCACCGGCAAGGAATGGGCCGGGGTCTGGACACGCGATGTCAGCTATTCGATTCTCCTCTCCATGGCATACATGCAGCCGGAGGCTTCTATGATCTCCCTTATGAAAAAGGTTGATCCGCTCGGACGTATCATTCAGGATACCGGCAGCGGCGGCGCATGGCCCGTATCGACTGACCGTGAGATATGGTGCGTCGCAGCATGGGAGGTGTATAAAGTGACCGGCGACCGTAAATGGCTCGAATACATCTATCCGATCATGAAGCGCTCGCTTGAAACTGACCGCGAGGCTTTCTACAACACTGAGACAGGACTCGTGAAGGGTGAGACCTCCTTCATTGATTGGCGTGAGCAGAGCCATCCACGCTGGATGCAATGTGCCGACATTTACAATACCGAGACCCTATCAACTTCGGTGGTGCATGCCCAGGCATGGAAAGTGCTCGGGGAGGCGGCTGAAATCCTCGGTCACAAGAAGGAGGCTGCCGAAGCCTTCGCTGAATCAGAGAAGATCGCCAAAGCCATCAATGATCATCTCTGGATGGACGACAAGGGCTACTACGCGATGTATCTCTACGGACGCGACAACCTCATCACGAATCCGCGTGCCGAGACTCTCGGAGAATCACTGGCTGTGATGTGGGACGTGGCTCCCGCCGACCGAGCCAAGACCATAACTGAAAGCAATCCGACCACTCCTTTCGGTGCGACAATATTCTATCCATCTATCGCAGACATCCCTTCCTACCACAATAAGTCGCTCTGGCCCTGGGTGGGAGCGTGGTGGGGCCTTGCCAACGCCAAGGCAGGCAATGAGCAGGGTGTGATGGATGCCATTGGAAGTGTATTCCGTCCTGCAGCTCTCTTCGCCACCAACAAGGAAAACTTCAACATCGAGAACGGTGACATCGCTACAGAACTGAACTCCTCTAATATGCTGTGGTGTCTCAGTGGCAACATCGCTCTGACCCACAAGATACTCTTCGGTATCGACTTCCTGAAGGATGGACTCGCGTTTCATCCCTTTGTGCCGAAGGCACTTGCCGGAACACGCACCCTCGAGAATTTCAAATACCGTGATGCTGACCTCAACATCACAGTCAGTGGCTATGGCAACGAGATAAAGAGCTTCAAGGTCAACGGCAAGGAGCAGAAACCGTTCATAGCCGCCAACAAAGCGAAGGGCAACATGAATATCGAGATTGTGATGGCAGACAATCAAATTCCTGCCATGAAGGTCAACCGTCAGGCTCAGAAGAACGCACCGCTCACTCCTATAGCATGGCTTGAGGGTGATGTGCTGACTTGGAACCCGATCGAATACATTGGAGAGTATATAGTGATTAAAGATGGTAAGGAAGTGGCACGTACGCACTCTACGACGTTCGATGCCAAAGCTCCGGGTGAATATCAGGTGATTGGCGTGGCTGGCGACGGCACAGAGGGTTTTGCGTCTGAACCACGTTCAACACGCAGACAGCAGATAATCGAGGTGGATGCTAAAGGCAAGGACATCGACAAGACCACCACGCTGACCGTGCCTGTCAATGTCACCGAGCCCGGCGAATACTTCGTATCGGTCAAGTATGCCAACGGTAATGGTCCTGTGAATACAGAAAATAAGTGCGCTATCCGTACCCTTACTGTCGACGGACAGAAGGAGGGTCTCGTAGTGATGCCTCAGCGCGGAAGCGGTAACTGGGCTGATCTCGGCTGGAGCAACTCCGTACCCGTGAAGCTCACTGCCGGGCAGCATACCCTGACCCTGACCTTCACCCCCGACAACGAAAACATGAACATCGAGACCAACC
>CAMWQY010000274.1 GCA_947176355.1 uncultured Porphyromonadaceae bacterium | reverse complement strand
AGCATTACTTTTCCTTCCGGACGGGTAGCGACAAGATATTTGTAGAGTTCCGCATCATCCATGTCCTCACTTTCGCGTATTAGGAGATCCTCTATAAATTTCTTTAGGTTAGTACCCATAGCTGTAGCTTTGAGATTGAGTGTCTGAAAGACATCCTCAGGAATGTCAATAAGTTTTCTTCTTGTGTGAATTTTTGCTACTGTGGCCATAATAAACTATTTTGGTTCTTTTATGCAAATTTAATTAATATATATGATATATACAAATTTTAGGTAATTTTTTTATGAAAACTTGGTAAGGTAGATGGAGAAGATTTCTCGAGTATCGTGAGATTGCAAAAAAAGCAGGCTATTGGTGGATAGCCTGCTTCGTCAATTTTTTTATTTTTGAATATTTCAATACTTTGAAGTAGATGGTTGGAAAAGTTGTTCGATTGCTTCAGCCACTGCTGTTGCATCATCTGAAGCTGCTGCTATTCCAACGCCGTCGGTCACCCAAGTATGAGGGAGGAAGTGACGGATTGATTCGCGTACTGCGTCATGACCTGTACCATCATGGTTGATAACCGGCACGACTCTCTTTCCGGTGAAGTCATAGTCATCGAAGAAGCTATAGACTGCCATAGGCACATCATCATACCAGTTTGGAGCTACCAATACTACATATTTGTAATCTTGCATCTTTCCAACCTTGTCTACAAGAGCCGGACGAGTTCTTGTCTCTTTTTCTACTTTTGTCACTGTCTCAAAAGTGGCTTTGTCCTCCGGATAAGATTCTACAGGAGTGATAGCGTATACAGTAGAGTCATGTCCTTTTTCTTTAAGGGCAGCCACTACTTGATCTGCGATTTTCTTGCTGCCTGAAGTTTCTTTCCCTTTCTGGATGAAATAAGCCACCAGAATCTTGTCTGCATTTAATTTTGTGCTTTCCATAATTTTTTAGATATTAATAGTTGTTTTTCCCCCTTTATCCAATCCATAAATAAAACACATCATCTTTGTCAAAGTTCAAAAAAAGATAAACGAAAGTTGGGGTTGAGAGGTTATAGAGATATAAGGTTTAAAAAATGTAAAATTAAGACAAATATGATGAATGTGTTTTGGCTGCTTTTTGGAGTGGCATTGATAATCCTTGCAGCCAATTGGCTTACTGATGGGGCTGCATCTGTTGCTCGTAGATTCGGGATAAGCGACCTCGTTGTCGGTCTCACTGTAGTAGCTTTTGGCACTTCGACACCGGAATTGTCGATAAGCATTGTTTCTGCGCTTCAAGGGAATGCACCGATGGCAGTAGGAAATGTAGTGGGCAGTAATATTTTCAACATTCTTATCATAATAGGAGTAGTGGCAATGGTGAAGCCTATCAAGGTTCAGCCGTCCGTGATGGTCAATGAAATAGGACTGGTCATAATATCATCTTTGGCATTGCTCGCAATTGGTTTTGACGATATGTTAGAGGGGACAGGGGAAAGGTTGGTGTCGCGTACGTCCGGCATTCTTTTACTGTTGTTTTTCGTCATATTCCTACGGTATATGTTTGCACAGGCGAAAGATGCATCAGATTCAGATCCGGCAGCCGCCAAAGGGGCAGATCGCAAGGAGATGCCAGTATGGCGGTCAGTATTGATGATCGTGGCAGGTTTGGCAGGACTCGTTTATGGAGGCGACAGATTTGTAGCCGGGGCTTCGGGCGTGGCATTGTCGCTTGGAATGAGCGAAGCTGTAGTTGGTCTTACTATAGTTGCAGCAGGCACGTCTCTACCGGAACTTGCTGCGTCAGTGGCTGCCGCTGTGAAAGGCAACTCAGGGATTGCCGTGGGCAATGTGATAGGAAGCAATATCTTCAATATTTTCTTTGTCCTTGGATTGACAGCCACAATAAAGCCATTACCCTTTGGAGGGGTCTCACACTTAGACTTAGTGGTAATGATGCTTTCAGCACTCCTTTTCTGGCTATTCTGTTGGAAATTCGGAAAACGGACTATCACTCGTCCTGAAGGTGCCATCCTGGTACTTTTCTATATAGCTTATATTGTGTATCAAGTATTAACTATTAAGTAGGAATGCATAATTCATAATTAACTACGTTCAAGCTAAAGCAAGTCATAATGCATAATTCTTTGTCTCTGAAAGTTAGGAGTAGATAGTAAGGACGAGGGATCGGGAGCCTCCGTAGTCGCGGAATTCGCAGAGGTAGATGCCTTGCCATGTGCCGAGATTGAGACGTCCATTAGTGATTGGAATAGTGAGGGACACATCTGTTAGAGTGGCTTTGGCATGTGCAGGCATATCATCCAAGCCCTCCATGGTGTGATAATAATAGGGCTGGTTTTCCGGGACGATATGGTCGAGGATCTTGTCAAGGTCATGGCGTACGTCGGGATCAGCATTTTCGTTTATGGTCAAGCCGCAAGAAGTGTGCTTCACGAATATGTTGAGCAGTCCAGCTTCGGGAAGAGAAGAAGGAAGATTCTTAAATATTTCGCCGGTAATCAAATGGCAGCCTCTCGGCATGGGCTTAAGGCGGAATTCCGTCTGGTAAATCATACTCAAAAATTTTAAAAGATAATTTTGGATGCAAATTTAAATAAAAAAATTGATATATTTGTCACAATTTCAATTTAAACAATCTTTAATATCACTGAGATCAGATGTAAAATTTCTATTATTAATTTGGAGAATATAGAAAGATTTTGTAACTTTGCGCCACGTTTTGGTTCGCGGCAACGCGATTAATAGGGAATCCGGTGAGAATCCGGGACAGACCCGCTACTGTAATTCCTACAAAACTCACCGACATAATGTCACTGTCAGTTTGACTGATGGGAAGGCGTCGGCGAGCAGGATAAGTCAGGAGACCTGCCAAGACAACATAATGTTTTGTAGTTTTCGGGTTATATTACCACAAAACAGCCGTTCGTCATCCCTCACCGGGATGTAGGAACATGGTTTGCTGTGTAATATGCCTTATTATAAACCCTTGGCAGCAAACCAAAATGAAGCATCGCTCACTGTCATTTCTACTTTTCTTCAGCTTCCTGCAGATGCAGGGTGCCGATCCTTCGTATATACAACATACGGACACTGTCAGTGATTTTCCTGATGATGCCTTTGCTTTGGATGAGGTGAAGGTCTACGGTAAATCGGCTGCCAAGAAACTTGAAGAGGGTGCTTTTGCTGTCAATGCCGTAGAAATCACCCCTAACGTCAACAGGTCAGTCACCCTCAACGATATCGTGGATCGCACAGCCGGAGTGAAGGTGCGCCGTGAAGGTGGAATGGGATCTGAATTTGATCTTACGATCAACGGCATGTCAGGCAATTCAATCCGATATTTCATCGACGGTGTTCCATTAGAAACAAAGGGTTCCGGACTTACATTAGACAATGTGCCTCTCAATACGGTTGAGCGTGTAGAATTATACAAGGGTGTTGTGCCTTCCTATCTCAGTTCGGATGCCTTGGGCGGTGCGGTAAACATAGTCACTAAGAAATCACGCCGTAACTTTTTAGACGCATCTTACGGCATAGCCTCTTTCCATACGCATACAGGAGACATAACAGGCCAATACTATATACCGGGTACGTCAATCGCAGTCAGACCGACATTCAGTATCAACTACTCCAAAAACGACTATATGATGAAGGGAGTGGAAGTATGGAGTGAGGAGGAAGACAAGTTTATATTTACTAATAAAAAGAGATTCCACGACGATTATTTTTCTCTTTTCGGACAGATAGAGGCGGGAGTCAACAATACCCGATGGGCGGATATGTTTTTTATAGGTGTCTCCTACAATAAGCTTGATAAAGATATCCAGACCGGAGCCATGCAGAACAAGGTGTATGGCGAGGCATCCCGCAATTCTCACTCATTTAATGTATCAGCGAGATATGCCAAGAACTGGGGGCGTGTATCTACAAGATTGAATCTCTCGCATACATGGGATCACAGTGAGACCGTAGACACGGCATTCCGTAAATATTCATGGGATGGC
>CAMWQY010000273.1 GCA_947176355.1 uncultured Porphyromonadaceae bacterium | reverse complement strand
ACGGTAGGGCTTCTGTGGAAGATTTCAATGGCAAGCATGAGTTCGTATTCTTCGGACGTGACTATGAATCAATTTTCCAGCGATTCAAAGTTGGTCAACCGGTCTACATTAAGGGTCAAGTACAGAGCAAGCCATTCAATCCGGCTGAATTTGAACTGAAAGTGACCGATGTGACTTCTCTTGATGGTATAAAAGGGCATGTAGCTAATACATTGATGTTATTCTTAGATAGAAATGTCGTAGACAATGAATTGTTTGAATATCTTGGTTCACTTGAATCAAAGCCGGATGGAAGGACTGGTGACTTATATTTGAATCTGTATGACAACGAACGGAAGCAAAGCATAAAGATACATAGTCGCAAGAGAATACCTCTCGACAAGTCAGTCCTTAACCAACTCGACTCAATGTCAGTGAGATACAAGGTAATGACAGAAGATCGATAAACCAAATATTTAGTACAGTTGTTATGAGTGTATGAAACACAAATTTTAATTTTACTGAATATTATGGAAAAGAAAATTGCACAAGAAGTAAAAGAGGCAAATAAAGAATTAAATCAAGATGCCCCATTCGCAGATGTTGATCCTTCTGCAGCCGATATGCCGGCAGAAGTAGTTAAAGATCTTTAAGATTCAATAAATAAAGGGATGAACTCGATAGTTCATCCCTTTATTTATGTCTCTTGGCGAGATCAGAGTATTGCCTGAAGTTTTGCTTCGAGATCTGAAAGCTTGACGAGTCCAACTGAACGCTCTTTCATTTCGCCGTCTTTGAAGAAAAGAACTGTCGGGATGTTACGCACGCGATTCTCGCTTGCTACTTCGTCATTTTCATCGATGTTCAGTTTTCCCACTGTCACTTGATCGCCATATTTTTCAGCGAGTTCTTCTACGATAGGTCCGAGCTTGATGCATGGACCGCACCATGTAGCCCAGAAGTCGATAACTACGGGTTTACCGCTTTCGATAGCCTCGCGGGCTGTCTGGTCATTGAATTCTAACATAACCTTTTTACTTTATTATTTGATATTAAATGTATATACTGCAAATGTCTTGGCTCCGATAGTAGTGGAGTAGCTATTGCCTGAAGCGTCGATAGAGGCAGTCTGCGGAGCTATCAATGAAGGATTGTCAAGACTGTTTTCAGCTGTCTCCACGTCTGAATGAAGGGTGACAACCTTCCCGCCATTGAGTGCCTGCTTCTTCATTCCATCAAATTTCAGGTTAAGTTCCTGAGGTTCGTTGGAGACATTAGCTACTTTGACTATATATGTATTGTTTTCTTTGTCAATGACAGCACTTGCAAAGAGTCCGTTTTGATCCGGGTCTCCAGCCACTGTCTTTCCATTCATTGTCAATGGAAGTACGTAGTCTCCTTTATTGGTTCCATATAGTTGCTGCACATAGTAGCTTGATGTTGGGAAACTTTCGAGGTTGTCAAACCATATCATGTCAGGACGCCACTGCCAACCTTCAACGTGTGCAAAGAGGGGAGCGTAAGTTGCCATGTGCACTACGTCGGCATTTCTTTCAAGTCCTGTCATGAATGCGGCTTCAAGAAGAGCTGCGTTGAAATGATTCCATTTTTTCCCTTTCCCATGGCATGCGTATTCACCGGCGAATACTTTCGGACCTTTGCGGTCGTAATTGTCATAACGGCGTCCTTGCTCAAGAAACCAAGATTCGGGACGATAGAAATGCTCGTCCACAAGGTCGGCTTTGAGTCGCTTCATCTCAGGCCATAGATAATCAAACTTTGAGCCTTCTGAGTCTGGACCGGAAGAGCCGATGATCTTAATTTCGGGATTTTGCTTGCGCATTACGTCAAGGAATTTCTGAAGACGTTCAGGATATTCAGGACCCCATTGTTCATTACCGATACCGAGATATTTCAGATTAAAGGGTTCGGGGTGTCCCATTTCAGCGCGAAGCTTACCCCATTCAGTGTCTGTGGACCCATTGGCAAATTCCACGAGGTCAAGGGCATCGTCGATAAACTGCTGAAGAGCCTCTCCTTCTGCATGTGCGTGAGGGTCATTATTTTGATATTGGCATACTAAGCCTACGTTTAGGATAGGTAGGGGTTCGCTGCCGATCTCCTCGCTAAGAAGGAAATAATCGTAAAATCCGAGTCCGTAGCTTTGGAAATAGTCAGGATAGAAGCGATTGGTGAATGTATAGTGCCAACGGTTTTCGTTAAGAGGACGGTTTTCAACAGGACCAACAGTGTTCTTCCACTGATATCGAGTATCCATATCCGTACCCTCCACGATGCAACCGCCGGGGAAGCGGAACACACCGGGTTTGAGGTCGGCAAGTTTCTGTGCAAGGTCCTTACGCATTCCGTTTTCGTGTCCGTTCCAAGTGTCAACAGGGAAGAGAGAAACGTGTTCAAGGTCGACACCGGATTTCGGAGTAGTCAAGAAGATACGGAGATGCGCTTTTGAATCGGTTTTTGATGGCTTAAGCACAACCGTATATTTTTTCCATTCTTTTCCGGTGATTTCTATATCTTGCTTGGCGATGGCTTGACGATCATCCATTGTGTCAGGATCGGTTATCTCGACACGAATTTTTGATTTTTCATCATCTACAGTGCGGGCCCAGACAGAGAATCGATATTCCTTATCTTTTTCCACACCTATGCCAAAGAAGCCTTCGTTTTCTATTCCGGTATGCTTATGTGCATGTCCCGGGTTGCCGAGACGAACGTAATGGGGATTTCTCTCAAATGGTCCGTCATCTTTTACTTGCACGTTGCCAAAAATGTTCCATCCCATGAACGTCTGAGGAAATTCGAAAGAACGGTTTTTGACGAGTTCGGCGTAAAGACCTCCATCAGCTCCAAAGTTAATATCTTCGAAGAAGATGCCATACATAGTAGGTTGAATAGGTGCCCCGGGTTTATTTGTCTTGATTACAAAATCATTGACAGCCCCACCTGCAGATAAAGCAGATAGTGCGATTAGGCTTGAAAGTAGGTAGTTTCGGTTCTTCATGTCTGTCGGTTAAAAAATTCTGATGCAAAGATAATCTTTATTTCCGACATTACCAAATTTTTTCAACGTGGTCGCAGCATAGCTTCATCACTAATCTCTCAAGCATCCGATTGATACTACCTATTGACTAAAGATATCTCTCCCCAAAATCAAAACTTAGTCATAATTGGAAGTAACACGAAAGTTTTTTTGAAAAAACTTGTGGAAAAAGTTGGTTTATAAAATAAACTTAATTAACTTTGCAACCGAAATAAGAGCGGAATCGCGCGACCGCTCTTTTTTCAGAGTGAAATGGTTTATAAAATAAACCAAATGTCAAAACCTTAAAAACCTGAAATATGGAAGAAAAGCAATTAACTGAAAAGGAGAGTCTGGAGCTTATAGCTTCAATGATAGCCCGGACGAAAACCCGCTATCTCGGCAGCAGAAAGATGCTTATGTGGGGATATCTTGTCGTAATCACTGCAATCAGTGTGTGGGTATTAGTCGCATCCACTCATAATCTAGTATGGAACTGGCTTTGGTTCGCTATCCCTCTTATAGGATTCCCGACAACGTCCATGATGGCACATAGTCAGCAACGGCACCGTGGAGCAACCTCTTATTCCGATAAAGTGACTTCAAGGCTTTGGACGATATTCGGAATCTCTGAGATCGTATTGATTATTATGTGTCTCGGTTTTTACTTATTTGGGGAAACTGACTGTTCGGCTGCGATCCTGGTTTATTCCATCCTTATGACTTCAGGAGCAGAAATCGCACAAGGACTTATAGTTAGGGAAAATAGTCTTATCTATGGTGGTATAATTGGCTTACTGGTTGGAATGATTACAGTATGCTGTATTGTAGGAGATATTCCGCTTAATGTAAACTGGTATATGCCTCTTTTTATCCTCGCATGGATTGCAACAATGATAATACCCGGTCATATTCTCAGCAATAAAGAAAAACAACAATGAAAGAACTGAATCCACTTCTGCATTCGCAACTCCGGCTTGCAATAATGTC
>CAMWQY010000272.1 GCA_947176355.1 uncultured Porphyromonadaceae bacterium | reverse complement strand
CTTTGTAAACTAAAATAAAATCAATGGAAAATTATAAAATTAGAATAGCTGACAAGATCTTAGCTGATAAGCTTGATGCAATGGGATGTGTGCTTATTGAAGGGCCAAAATATTGCGGTAAGACAACGCTAGCACTGCAACACTCAAAAAGTACTCTATTTATGGCAGATCCTGACACCAAAACTCAGAATCTAATCCTTGCCCAAACCAATATCGGTAGATTATTGGAAGGTAAAACCCCTCGACTTATTGATGAATGGCAACTCGCACCCCAATTTTGGGACGCAGTCAGAAACACTGTTGACAAGCGTAATAAAGACGGGCAGTTTATTCTGACCGGTTCAGCTGTACCGGTTGATTCCAAAGAAATTTTTCATTCTGGTACAGGGAGAATGTCATGGCTAAGACTACGCACTATGAGCTTATGGGAATCTGGGGAATCTTCCGGGGATGTCAGTTTAAATGAATTATTTAAAAATTCAAAGGAAATAGACGGAGCCTCATCTTTAGATATCGATCAACTCGCATTTCTTGCATGTAGAGGAGGATGGCCTAAGGCAACCTTGAAAGATCGCAAAAAAGCAGCACTGATGCAAGCCGAGGAATATTTTGAGGCTGTAGTTAGATATGACATATCAAGAGTCGACAATGTAGAACGAGATCCAGAACTTGCGCGCAGGCTCATGCGCTCACTTGCTCGTAATCAAGGTGGTCAGATACCTCAGACTACAATTGTGGAAGATATATCATCTGAAGGCTCAGTATCAGTCCAGACAGTCAGTGCCTACATAAGGGCACTTGAAAATATTTTTGTGATTGAAGACTCTATAGCTTGGAATCCAAATTTAAGAAGCAAGACCGCCATCCGATCATCAAATACCAGATATTTTTCAGATCCTTCTATTGCCACAGCATCTTTAGGTCTCGGACCAGAAGACCTTGTAAATGATCTCAATACTTTTGGATTAATTCTTGAGACATTGTGCATAAGGGATTTAAGAGTATATTCCGAACCTCTAGGAGGCTCTGTCTACCATTATCGGGACAAAAATGGACTCGAATGTGATGCCGTCATACATCTCAAGAATGGGAAATATGGTCTTGTAGAAATAAAGCTTGGAGGAGATCGACTTATTGAAGAAGGAGCAACAAATCTGAAAAAACTTGTAGAAAAAATAGACGTATCAAAAATGAAAGTCCCCTCATTTCTAATGGTTTTGACAGGAGTCGGACAATACGCATATCGGCGTCCACAAGACGGTATTCTTGTAGTCCCAATAGGCTGCTTACGGAATTAATTTACTAAACTTTAGCAAAATTCAGGTATTGTCAGGGCGGCAAGATGGATAAATGACAGGATTTAAATGAAAATTTTTAGAAAAAAATTTGGCTTAATCAAAAATATTTGCTTATTATGCAATAGTAAACCATATGCAGAGGTCCAGTAGGACTGTGCGGTTGGGTTTGAAGACATATAATAAAGTTTTACAATGGGAAACGAACAAAATACTCACTCTTGTTACTGAAAAAGGAACAATTACTGAAAGAGCAGAGGATTTAGTTTCTCCAATAGGGATGAATATCGAATCCCGTCGATGGACGCAGGCCGGAGCTATGGCTCTTAAAGCCAAAATCCTGCTTTTTGCCGCCTCTCCCCTATTCAATGCAGAGACACCATACTACAGTCAGATATCCGAGCAACAGAAGTCACTTGTATGGTATGGGAATTATGATGCCACTCGCTGGCAAAGAGCGCTTGAAGCCTGCCAGGATTTCTTCAGAGCGTTAGAGGCAAATGGATATTACGAACTTGCGCAAGCCCAATCAAAGACATCGGCCGGTTACCGTCAGGCATTCCGTGACGGATATTGGGATGTAAACAGCAAGGAGGTTCTGTTGTCTTCACGTGTATCTGATTATTACGGCTCACAAGGAACCTATTCATGGTTAGCATGGAATTGGGATGCAAGAAGCATATACAGACTTAATCATTCGCCATCGGAAGAATATGCAGAGATGTTCGGATGGAGCGATGGAACTCCTTTCCGATGGAAAGAAGACAGCATAGCAGGAAAAGTCGACGGAGCAAATGGAAAACTTTTCTTTGAATACGAGGCTATAAGAGGAGGGGTCAAAAAGACAGCATCCCGCGACCCCAGAATGTACGAGAACCTGATATGCAGCGGGCAGCAAAGAATACTGATGAACGGAACTGAATCCGGCAACATCTACGAACTTTGGAGAGGAGGACAGGATGCCGGATTCAATGTGACTGATACCGACGGCAACATCGTAGAGGCAGAGACTTCTTTCTGCCCTAGCGGATACGCAGCCATGAAATATGTCATGTCACAGGAAGAAGTCTGGCGCGCTCCGCATCATTGGGTAATGCTTTCGCTCAATGAGATGTATCTCATGTATGCAGAAGCCTTGGCACAGACAGGAAACCTTGCTGAAGCAATCAAATACGTCGATATAATCCGCGCACGCGTCGGCATGAAGTCGTTGGCGACATGCTACAGCAATACATTCGGTGTTGATCTCACTGCCGACAAGGATCTCCTTTTGGAAGAAATACTCAGGGAGCGTGCATGTGAACTCGGAATGAGCAACAACCGCTTCTTCGATATGGTGCGCTACAAACGTACAGACTGGATGACGCGCCAGCTTCATGGCCTTGCAACAATTCGCATGATGAAGAATGCAAGCAACCAATTGGTAGAACGCAGTTGCCCATGGTTTGGGGAAGATAAAGATAGTGGGATGTCAGAACCTAATACATTCAAATTCTATAGATTCCCCTTACAGACCTGTCCTCGCACTTTATGGGGTAAGGATAAAGATTCAGATGAAGTACTCAAATGGCTCTTGTCTCCGCTTCCTCAGGAAGAAATAGACAAAGGTCTCGGTCTGGTGCAGAATCCGGGTTGGTAAGAATCCGATTGAATAAATTTCAAGGCTCCGTCTCGAATGGGATGGAGCCTTAGTCGTTTTTGTCGGCGCGGGACGCGCACGGAGTGCGCTAACTACTCCGGGTTCTTGCTAATAATTCTTCGAGGGAAACCGGAGCTGCTACGGGGATTAAGGAGGCGCGGTGGGCTGCCATGCCGAGGATTTCTTCGGGGGTGTGGTGGGTGCGGAGGTATTCCATGGAAAGGGATTTGTCGCGCTTGGAGAGGCGGATACCTGCTTCGTTGCAGACGAGCGGACGTGGGCGAATTCGGGTGGAGTGTAGCCAAGAAGACGATATAGATATATCTGCTGAGCAGCAGAAAGCAGGAGGTCGTCGCCTCGCATTACTTCTGTCACTCCCATCAAAGCATCGTCGACTACCACTGCCAACTGATACGCCCATGCGCCATCGCCACGCCTTAGTATGAAATCGCCGCAATGGCGGGCGAGATTGACTGTCTGTGTTCCTTTGATTCTGTCGGTAAAAGTGATATCTTCGTCAGGGACAGCTATGCGCACTGCAGCCTTGGGCTTTTCAATAAACGGGGATGGCAAAACTGAGGGTCGGCAAGTGCCTTTATATACTACCCTACCGTCAGACTCGTGAGGAGCTTGGGTGGCGAGTATGTCGGCGCGGGTGCACGTGCATGGATAGCAAAGACCGGTGTCTTTAAGCTTAATCAATGCCTCTTCATACAGATGATGTCGTTGGCTCTGGAGATATGGACCCTTTGAGCCCTTGCCATCAATGCCACCTTCATCCCATTCGAGTCCTAGCCAAAGAAGATCGTCTTCGATTTGCCGGGCAAATTCCATTTTTGATCGTTGAGGATCGAGATCCTCAATGCGGAGAATCCATTTGCCTCCTCGCGACTTCACAGAAAGCCACGAAAGGAGTGCGGTATATATATTTCCTAAATGCATCCTGCCCGAGGGGGAGGGGGCGAAGCGGCCGACAGAATTTGACATTGAGTATTTCTATTTGAGTATTGAGTATTAAACAATAAACATTGAGTATTAGAAAGAAACAATGAGTATTAAACAATAAACATTGAGTATT
>CAMWQY010000271.1 GCA_947176355.1 uncultured Porphyromonadaceae bacterium | reverse complement strand
AAGCCTTCGTCGGAAATTTTGACATCTTCTTTTTCAAAACCAAGGTCGAGAAGAGCCTTTGGCAATAAATGGCGCCTTGCAATTTCAATCTTCTCCTCAATAATATATCCGGAGACTTCGATCTGCTCCATTCTGTCGAGAAGGGGAGCTGAAATGGGATCAAGGGTATTGGCTGTGGCTATAAAGAGAACATCTGATAGATTATAATCGACGTCTATATAGTTGTCATGGAAATGAGAATTCTGTTCCGGGTCAAGCACTTCAAGGAGAGCGGCTGCGGGATCTCCTTTAATATCTCTACTGATCTTGTCAATTTCGTCAAGTACGATCACCGGATTGTTGCTCTCAGTCTTCTCGAGGGCAGCAATGATTCTTCCGGGCATCGCCCCTATATAAGTGCGTCGATGTCCTCTTATTTCCGCCTCGTCATGAAGGCCACCGAGAGATATTCTTGCATATTCTCTTCCAAGAGCATCGGCGATTGACTTGCCGAGTGAAGTCTTTCCAACGCCGGGAGGTCCGTAAAGACAAAGAATTGGAGATTTCATGTCTCCGCGGAGTTTCATGACGGCCACTTGCTCTAAAATTCTGTCTTTTATTTTGTCAAGACCATAATGATCACGGTTCAGAATCTCTTCTACATGATCAAGATCAATAGGAGTTTCGGTTTTCTTCTCCCAAGGTAAAGATAAAAGAGTGTTCAAGTATGTATATTGAATACCATATTCAGGAGTCGAAGCCATGAATCTCCCAAGTTTTTTCAATTCCTTAGCGAAATGATTTTCCATTTCTTCGCTCCATTGCATTTTTTCTGCTCTTGCTAAAAGTTCGGCTTCATCGCTTTCTTCCGGCACATCGCCGAGTTCTTCCTTTATGGCACGCAATTGTTGCTGAAGAAATTGGTCGCGCTGTTGCTTTGTGAGATCTTCACGTGTCCTCTCTTGAATGTCAACTTTAAGCTGAAGCATCTGATATGCGGTGTCGAGCATGTGCAAAAGTTCTGAACATCTCACCTTTACATCAGATTCTTCGAGAAGTTTCTGCTTGTCTTCCAGAGTAATGGGGGAGTTGCAAATGATAAAATTTATCATTTTAAACGGACTCGAGAATTGAGAGACTGCATATCTGAGTTCTTTTGTTTCTTCTTCACTGAAAAGCCCTAATATTTCTGAAAAAGAATCGTTGACAGAAGAGAATATGGCGGCGAGTTCCATATCCTCATGTTGTGGTAGAATTTCTGCAGCGGGTTGTACGCTTGCAAAAAATCCATTTTCTTTTTTAGTAAGTCGAGTAGCTTTAGCTCTATTGGCAGCTACCATGAACGCAGTGTAGCTTCCGTCGGGCATTTCCATTAACCTTGCCACTACGCATACAACACCAATTCTATATAAGTCTTTGGAAGAAAGTTTTTCAACATCATTCTTAACTGTAAGAGTCAAGACTGCTTCTTGGTTTCTTTGTGCAAGGTCAAGGACGTCTAACACGGACGGGTCAGTGACAGACAATGGAAATGTGATGAAAGGAAACAATACGAAGTTGCGCACAGGCACGACCGGCATGTTGCGGTCGTTGATGACTGTCTTTTCAAAATCAAAGTCAGGTGCCACTTCAGACATAAGTCCATTGACAGGATTGGCTGTACTCATCGATTCGTATGATCTGTATGTCTTATATTCAGACTGCTTTTGGCTCATATAGATATAGTAGATAGTATTAGCCGCTATTATCCGGCTTTTCAAGACGCAAAATTAACACTTTAAGATGATATAAGAAAATTTAACACAAAAATTGTTCACTTTTTTTCTTTTCATGCGTTTTATTTTCGAAAAGTAAAGAAATCTATAAGACTCTAAAATAGCTTTATCCTAAGGAAAGGCGGGAAAAAGCCTTCCATGACTTAATCCATAACTTTACTTATCGAACGGAGGGATTTTTTCCCTCCTTTTTTGTTCTATCCTTGTTTTTATTTTTACGTGGATAATATTTTTTCTTTCTTTTAGCATTTATATCATCCTTTTTTGAAATATATGCCGGGCCTTCACCTATTTCATTCGGAATTGGAGTCTTAGCTACGTCTTTACCAAGAAATCTCTCTATTCGCTTAAATTTTCCTATTTCTTTTTCAGAAATAAATGTGATTGCGTTGCCATCTCTATCGGCGCGAGCTGTTCTACCGATTCGGTGAACATAATCCTCCGCCTCTCTAGGGACATCATAGTTCACCACAAGGTCAATGTCGTCAATGTCTATGCCTCGAGCCATGATGTCGGTCGCCACAAGCACATTGATCTTTCCGCTCTTGAAGTCGAGAATTACATCGTCACGCTTATCCTGCTCGAGGTCGGAGTGCATTTCTCCTATCTTAAAATTCTCTTTCTTTAATGCTTTGGCAAGTTCCTTTACTTTCAGTTTAGAAGCAGAGAATACTATGACTTTGACTGGAGGATTCTCCTTGAAGATCGATGTGAGAATCGGGAGCTTTTGAGTCTCATAACATACGTAGGCTTGCTGTTTTATTTTATCAGCTGGCTTTGAGACAGCAAGTTTGATTTCATGAGGGTTATTGAGTATGCTATTGGCAAGTTGCTGGATCTTGGGAGGCATAGTGGCGCTGAAAAGCAGAGTTTGCCTCTCCTTGGGAAGATGGGCTACTATTTGCATTATGTCGTCGTAGAAACCCATATCAAGCATCCTGTCAGCTTCGTCAAGAATAAAAAATGATACTTTGGAAAGATCTACATATCCCATTGCAAGATGGGCAAGAAGTCTGCCGGGAGTGGCAATCACAACATCTGCCCCCGCCTTAAGGCTTCGGCGCTGCTGATCGTAAGTGTGTCCATCGGTACCTCCATATACGGGCATGCTGCTAATGGGTAAAAAATACGAAAACCCTTGCATTTGTTGGTCGATTTGCTGTGCAAGTTCACGAGTAGGAGCCATTATGACACAGTTGACAGCATCCTGCGGGTAATTATATGTGGACAGAATGTCTATTACAGGAAGCAGATATGCAGCTGTTTTCCCTGTTCCAGTCTGAGCGCAAGCAAGAAGATCGCGCCCATCGAGCACTGCAGGTATTGCTTGCTCTTGAATTGGAGTGCAATCATCAAAGTGCATATCCCATAGTGCATCAAGCAGATCGTCGTTTTCAAGAAGTTCGTCAAATCTCATCTTCGTATAATTATGGTGCAAAATTAGTAAAAAATTCCCATTATCCCAATAGCATCAAATAAAATATCCCGTCTTGTGATATTTACGATTCAGTATATTTCTAAAAACTATACACTTCATGTTATTGTTATTAGTATAGATTAGGAAAAAGTAACCTAAGGATTATAAAATTAAAGGGTTACAATGTTTAACTATATACAGACTATCAAAAATACTATGGAAATAAAGATATGGGCTGATTTCGCCTGCCCCTACTCTTATATGGGAGAAACACAGTTGATGGACATAATTGAAAAGCAAGGTCTTTCAGACAGCGTTAAGATACGATTCCTCTCATATCAACTTGATCCGAATGCTCCGGCTGTGCCTGTCGAGACAATGACCCAGCATTTCATGGATGGACATAAATTTACCGCAGAGGAGACTGAGCATCTTATGGAAAGAATCACTAAGATGGCGGCAAGGTTAGGGCTGGACTACAAACTTGCCACCACGCAGGTCTGCAGCACATTCGATGCCCATCGCCTTATGGAATACGCACAAGCCACAGTGTCGCAAGAGACATTTGTAAAATTGAACTTCGCCCTCTTTCATGCCAATTTCATAGAAAATCTAAGACTCTCAGACCATAGCGTACTGCTATCAATTGCTGAGAAATGCGGACTTGACAGTGCATCTGTCAAGGATATGCTTGACAGCGACATGTATGGCGTGCAGGTTAAATCAGAAGAGAAAGAGGTAGATGAGCGCAAGGATTTCGACTTGATTCCATTTATGGTGTTCAACGATGAAACCGTCTTGCAGGGAGTAATAAGCCCGGGAGCAATGAAAAAAGCGCTCACCTCATAAA
>CAMWQY010000270.1 GCA_947176355.1 uncultured Porphyromonadaceae bacterium | reverse complement strand
ATATATGGGGGGTAATTTTAAATCTTAATTTTAAAAACACAAATGTTAAAAATACATATTACGACATCAAAAAAGATAGTGTTTTATTGCAAATTCAAACAAAAAATTATTATCTTTGCAAATTATTTGTAAGTCTCTCCCACGAGACTTACACCTATTTATTAACCAACAAGAAGCCCGACGGAAAATGGGCAACATGGAATTTTGACATCAAACAACTGTTTTTCAATATTTTGAAAACAAGTTGAACAGAAATGGACATTTTTTGCTTTATGCTACAAAAAATGAAGATAATATTGGCAATAATGCTGACGGTCTTGATGGCAGTTCAGGCCTTCGGAAATACTCCTTCCGATTCAGTGAAGGTATATTTTCGTGTAGGACAACGCCAGTTTGACCCGGCTCTCCGCAACAACCGTGCGGAGATGGATAGCTTTGTCAATATCGTCCGTAAGGCAAACGAAGAAGACAATATAGAACATCTATCCGTAAGCGGCTATGCCTCTCCTGATGGAACATCAAATGTCAACGAGCGACTCTCTGCACTGCGTTGCGACGCGATAGCCAACTATGTGGCAGAGCATACAGGAGTCAACAGGAATCTTATTAGGACAATTCCCGGGGGCATTGCATGGGAAGAGCTTCGCCGTATAGTAGCGGATAATCCGGAAGTGCCATCTCGAGAAAAAATATTGAACATTCTTGACAATACTCCGATATGGATTTTCAACCAGGAAGGAAAGATTATTGACGGACGAAAGGCACAGCTGATGAAACTTGACAGAGGCGAACCATACCGATGGCTCCTCAAGAATATTTTCCCGGCACTTCGAAACGCTGTTGCGGTAACGATCTTTTACAAAACGGAATCGCAGGAAGCTATTGAGGGAGAAACTCTAATTACCGATATGGCAGACGATTCGGAGTTTTCGGAGTCGTCGGAATTATCGGAGCTATCAGAGTTATCGGAACTATCAGAGATGTCGGAGTTATCCGAGATGTCGGATATGAAAGACAATCAGATGCTTCATGGCGGGCCAAAGCCCTTTTATATGGCAGTAAAGAGCAATATGCTATATGACGCGGCGCTTGTACCCAACCTCGGAGCAGAGTTCTACTTGGGCAAAAACATTTCACTCTATGGAGACTGGATGTATGCATGGTGGGACAATGACAACCGTCATCGCTACTGGAGAATCTACGGAGGCGATATAGGAGTAAGATGGTGGTTTGGCAAGAAGGCACATTCAAAACCTCTAAGCGGACATCATCTTGGCATCTACGGAGGCATCATGACTTTCGACTTCGAGACTGGAGATACGGGATATCTTGGCGGCAAACCGGGTGGTACACTTTGGGACAAATGGCTGCTTAATACGGGTATAGAATACGGATATTCACTCCCCGTGGCAAAGCGACTCAACATAGACTTCTCCATCGGATTCGGCTATTTGGGAGGCAACTACATAAAATATTACCCCTTCGACAACGACTATTATGTAGACAAGGAGTACAGGATGCGCTTTTTTGGTCCGACGAAAGCAGAGATATCACTTGTATGGCTCATTGGCAGGGGCAACACCAACAGCAAGAAAGGGGGTGACAGATGAAGAAGCTTTATATTAACATATTATCGTTGATACCCGGGGCTTTGTTGATGCTTGCAGAAGGATGTACTCACAAGGACCTCAACGAAGAAGCCCACACTACGATTGCCAACCATGTAGAAGTTATATTCGACTGGAGCAAGACTCCCGCGAAAGAGGCAAAGACAATGGTGCTTTATCTCTACTCGGACGAGCATGATATGATGGACTATCGATTTAACAATCCTGACGGAGGCGTCATAAGGACCTACGGAGGACCGCATACGGCAGTCTGCCACAGTAACGATGACCCATACGGCCATCATCTGCGCAATCATCAAATACATGACGAGATCGAGATATATACAGATGAAACAGCAGTATTGGTAGGTCAAGGAATATCCACAATGAGAATCCCGAGGGCCAAAGGCACCGAAGACGAACCGCTTAGAAACACCCCGGCAATGATCTATGGGGCGCAGAATCGAGATATCAATCTTAAGGTCACGGCGTTTCCACAGAAGCTTGAACTCTTCCCGGAAGAACTAATATGCCGATATTCGGTGGAGTTTGTGGATGTTGAGAATCTCAAGAGTGCCGATGTACACATAGACGCGACGATTTCATCGATGGCAGGCGGCTACTATCCGGGACGAATGACACCTACCGAGGAGGCAGTCTCTCACACGTTCACACTCACAGCCGACCTTGAAAAGGGCTCCTTGCAATCGGAGTTTTTCACCTTCGGACTCCCGGAAGGGGAAGAACTTTCACACAAGATTTGCCTCTATATCGTACTGAAGAACAGGACCGGAGGCTTCTATACGTTTGATGTCTCAGACCAGGTGAACAAGGCTCCTGATCCACGCAATGTAAGCATCAAGATCAACGGATTGAAACTGCCTGACATACCTGATGACCCTCCGGGGCCACCGCAAGGGGAAGGAGGAATAAGCATAGAAGTAGACACTTGGGACACGTATCATTACGACCTTAAGGTGTGATATACTTAATTCATAATGCATAATGCATAATTCAAATTAACACGAAAAAATAAAACAAATAACAACATAAAACTTTAAATCTCTCATTTATGAACAAACTTTCTTTAACTGCAGTTGCAGGTGGCTTGATAATGCTCGCCTCCTGCTCACAAGAAGAGGTGACAAAAGTAGTTCAGAACAAGGACGGCTTGCCCATTTCTTTCCGTGCCGGAGTTTCAACACGCGTGAACCCGGATCTCAACTACATCCAGAATCCGGCAACTTTCTACGTATCGGCATACGCACCGAACCACATGTCGGATACAGGCATCACACCTGACTCCCTCTTCTGGGACGAACCCTTCTACCTTATGGGTGCCAACCTCTATGCAAGCACCAGCAACCAGAAATGGCCGACAAGAGAAGTATCCGACAAAGTTGAGTTCTTCGCTTACGCTCCTTCTCTTAAAGAAATCCAGGATGCAGCTTTCACACAGCTTGATCAAAGCGACCCCAACTACTCCAACAACCTTGCAAGCTACACGAACGCTATACAGTTCTTCAATCTTTGCAACGACAATGTTCCACTTGATCCTATGGGACAGCAGACCACAACGTTTAAGGACGTGACACTATACAAAGGTTTCAAGCTTGGTCGCTTCTATGTAGCTACTGACATCTCGAAGCAGGTTGACTTCATCACATCTCACATTTCAGCCGATGTTCCGGAGAATGACGATGATGCAAAATTGGGAGTAGAGCTTAAATTCAAGCATCAGCTTTCCAACATTGAGCTTCGTGCTTACTCAGGCCATCCTGATTACAATATTGAGATTGCCGGTGTTAGACTTGGAAGACCTTACACAGGAAACGCAATCTTCAATTTCTGTGACGGTCAGGGGGGTGTAGACTTTGCAGCAGGCGGACAATGGGGTATCTCAAAAAATCCTCAGCGTCTTCCGGTAGAGTATATATTCGGTGAAGGCGATGAAATCTATCGTATGGGTAAGTTTAACAACCTCAATGGAGGTGCTGTAATGTCTACGACACCACACTCTACGGTCTCCACAGCGGAATCTATCATGGGCAAAGGAGGCAACGCAATGGTACTTCCTACTAAGAATGCAGCATGGGGAGGCGAAGAGAATCCATGGATTGCACCCAAATACAGCGCATTCACAGGTCACGGTGAAGATCCCTTCCCCAACCAGAACCCTAAAGAATGGAACGCGGAAAGCGAAGGGGATATGTATTTCAGCATCCTTATACGCGTGACACTTAAACCGACAGGCGACGAGCTTAATACACCTCAGATTTATCCGTACGGCAACAACACTACAATGAATGTCGTATACCTTGAAAAGGAAAAGAATACCAATAAGATTGTAGGTCGTGTTCCTTCAAAGTCTTCTACAGTCGGAGCCAATAACGAGATTGTAGAATTTGGATGGGCTGCTGTGCCTGTTGGAG
>CAMWQY010000269.1 GCA_947176355.1 uncultured Porphyromonadaceae bacterium | reverse complement strand
GAACCTTTATATTTGCTTTTACGAGGCTGAAAATTGTAGATTATGTTCAGGGCTACGCCTCTACGATCATAACTTTGTCGTTTATCGACGAAAACGCCATAAGTGTTCATAGTCCAGTCGTTGTTGGCTGTGTTGAAAATGTCGGTAGCAGACAGTTTGAGAGTGAGAGATTTATTTAGGAATGACTTGCCCACTGATGCGTCCATAGTGAACCATGAACCATGGAAACGGTTGGTGTGCATATCGCCCTGTGAGCTTCCGCTTATGTTTGCCGTAACACTCCATCCATTGGGCAAGGAGAACGTGTTGTCAAAATAATACGAATAAATAGGTTTGTTGTATCGGCTGTTGTCAATGGTGAGCCACTGTCGGTAAAACCCTGCTGTAACACTCGGAGTCCAAAAACGTATGGGCCGGCTCCACACAAGATACAGACTTAACGCCGAAACGTCAATATTCACAGGGTGCATAAGTAATTGCAGATTGTCGGCGGGATATACCTGCTTGACAAATGCGTATGTATCAATAGAGCGAAAACAGTCAGCCTGGAGCATGAAGCCTTTCCACATACCGAACAACTGGACATCAAGCAATCTCTCGTCACGCAGTCCCGTATTGCCACCTTCGATTTCATGAAGACCGGTATAATTGAGAGCACCTGTCAGCTGTGAGTATGGCGGCTTGACAGTTGCCATTTTATAACTGATGCTTATCTGCGACTCTTCGTTGAAAGAATAGCCGAGAGAAAGGTCGGGGGTAAGCGTGTGGTCGCTGCGGCTAATATCGTCGTCGCGCTTGCCGTTGACTTTGTAGTCATAATTGACATATTCGTATCTCGCCCCGGCAGACATCGAAAACTTACCAAAAATACGCGACCATGACGCATATAGGGCGGTAGAAGTCTGTCGGGCATCAGTTAAAGAAGATGGTATATATTCGCTTACATCGGTATTCAGCATACGATAATCAAGAGAGGTATGTGTGTAACTGTCTTGCGTACCAACAGTAAATTCTCCATTCCAAAGGGGAAATTTAAGATATAGCTTAGCAGCCCAAAGAGTTGAAGTCCGTTTATCGGTAGAGTTTACGGCAGGAGAAGTAGATGATGGATAAGTTGTAGCCACATCATTCGTATCGCATGCACTACGGAAATCGCCGTCTAAATGAAGAAGATATTTATCAGCAAAGGTATTTTCATAATAGAGAGAAGCGAGATGGCTATGTGCTCTTATACGCTTGTCAATATCGCGAGCGATAGCCGGGTTATTATCAAGCCATTCCGAGCCGGAGTTAGAAAAATCGCCAAGTTCAGGATTGTATCGGTAATATGCGCCAAACGATTGTGCTCCGTGAGAGTAGTTAAAGCCTCCCTTGAATTCACCTGTTGTCGTCGGGAAAGAATTGAATTGGCTACTACCAACAACAGTTTCTTTTCCCTCATAGACAAGAGTATTAGTTGTAGCTCCTTTATTTACTGAATTATTGCGGTTTATCGTACCGTTTACGAAAAACTCCCAATCGCTGGTGCGATAACTCAAAGTGAGATAATCCATAACGGACCATTTGCGGCGGCGCTGAAGTTGAAACTGATCAGTCAAAGACAGCCCTTGCACGAAACTACGGCGCGTAGAGATTTTAAGAACCGCGCCTGTTGTGCTTCCGTAAGCCGCTCCCGGAGTCATAAGCAATTCAACTTTCTTCATGTTGGAAGAAAGAAGCAGCTGCAACTCTTGCTCGTCGCGCATGGGTCTCCCGTCAATATAGATTTCGATATTGCTCTTGCCGATGACACTGACGGTATTATCCTGAACCTTTATCATCGGCAGTTGAGCCAGCACATCAAGAGCGTTGCCGAGGTCGACAAGATTGGTGCCGGGAATAGTTGATACGAGAGTAGTACCGACTAATTTGGTTGCCGGTTGTTTAGCGGTAACTATAACCTCTTGCAACTCGTGCGTGAGGTCATCTGTCGCTTCTTGATTCTGTGCGAAACCGCTTTCTATGGAGAGAAAGAGGGTCAGAACTGAAATTAGAATTTTAGTTTTCATGCCTTGCGAATTTTTTCTGCAAAGTAAGTGAAAAGTTTCGACAAGGCTTAAATATTAGTCTGACTTTTATCTGACAAATTCTGACAAGTCTGTAAGTCAGTCAGTTATCCTAAGTTCGTATGATTCTCACCTGTTGCAAACAATCTCCAAGTTTGCCTGAGCAAGAGCGTTCTTTGTGCGCAGCGACTACTCCAGCGCCGGTGGAGACTCTAGCAAGGGTAAGATTGAATGAAAAAAGCATGGCTGGGATGCCATGCTTGTATAAATTTACATTGAGATATGTTGATTAACTATGTAACATCTGATTTACTCGTGCTTGAACCGCAGCATAATCAGGTCCGAGTTTTTCGGCACGACCGGGATTATTGCCATAGTCGCCGTGAATAACTTCGAGAGCCTCTTTTTCGATTCTGTCCTGATATTCCTTAGATATAGAAGGAGCTTGGGTAGGGATAGAAACTGCAGACGGAGCTGGAGCTTTGATATTAGCTGCCGTAGCTTTGGAAGGTTCCTGAGCGATTATTGTAATGCTTTTAAGAATAACAGGTTTAGTATTAAAATTAGAGAAATCAGCTGAATAATTACCATTAGAAAATACTGATTTGCTTGAATAAGATGGAGAAGAAATAAAAGTCTTCTGCATTGCAGTCTTTACCGGATGAGGTTTGTCAGGAGAAGGCGTAGGGCTGAGATTAAAAGCAGCACAAATGATGATTGCAAGAGCAAAGAGACCAACTATTGCACCGAGCCAAGCTGCACCTTTCACAGCTTTATCACCCAGTTCTTCGTCCGGAGATTCAGGTCCATTGTCAAACATTTCAGACTGAATGGTTGTGTTGAAGTCTTGATCGTAAAATTCTTTATCCGATGGCAAAGGGTTGCCTGCAGGATTGGTGTCGTTTAGTGTTTTCATAGCATAGTATATTTAGAAGGTGAAACAAACCGGAGTTTATGGCGAATACGCTTCCAAGACTCCTTTGATGACACTACAACGAGTAGCACTGCATGTTGGTTTATTTATAAGTAGTTAAGAAAAATTAAATCGTCCGTTTGAAACAGACGATTTAATTGTAATATAGTATTTCTTTAAAATTTATTGAGGTGTACCCGGTCAGGATGCCATTTGTCTATTGGCGTATGAACTTTTGAAGGATATCCTATAGGGATAAGATTGAAGGGAATCATATTTTCAGGAATATTCAGTATTTCACAAACATATTTCATTCGATCTTGATGAGGATAAAGGCAAGTCCATACGGCTCCCAAACCGAAAGCGTGAGCAGCCAACAGGATATTCTCAGACGCAGCTGATAGATCCTGCACCCAAAGCGTAGAGTCATCCCCGTCAAGAAATCTTTCAGAGTTTCCACATACTACAATGGCGATTGGAGCCTGCGCGGTCATCTTGGCGTATGGAAGGGATTCAGAGAGTCGCTTAAGAATCTCATGGTCATCAATAAGAATAAATTCCCATGGCTGCTTGTTGACTCCGGAAGGAGCTGACATACCCGCATGAAGCAATGCAGATTTTAAATCCTCGGGAACTTCTTGGTCTTTGAAATTCCTTATGCTTGTTCTTGTCAGGATATTTTGGTAGGCAGCATTGTCAACTGCCAAAATTTCAAGATTTTTCATACTTACAATATTATTTGCTTAGCTTTTTTAATGCAGAGTTTTCGAGGTTACAATCTTCTTGTAGACGCGGCCGGAGCACGTCGGCACGTTGTGGAGACACCATCTGCAAGTCCATATATCGATCGTCGCCCATAATGAACCCATGCACATCGTCAAGCGGTTCGGGAGCACCGGGATATTCTGGAGATTCAGTAAGAGGAGATGATCCGTTATGGCCACTGTTGTCAGATCCCGGGATTACACTGTCAATAGTCAAAGGAGAATCCTCATTTAGAGGATTAAAACGGTATAATGGCCAGTAACCAGCCTCCACAGCCCTACGCTCCTCAACAATCGAATGCCCCAGTCCGGGACGTATACCATGGTTAAGACATGG
>CAMWQY010000268.1 GCA_947176355.1 uncultured Porphyromonadaceae bacterium | reverse complement strand
CTCGGTGGGGCGCATGCGGAGCATGCTTTATTACGTTGCTTGATGCTGGGGGACGCACTCGGTGAGTTACTTTTTGACTTTGTGGGGCGCATGCGGAGCATGCTTTATTACGTTGTTTGACGCTGGGGGACGCACTCGGAGAGTGCTCACTACTTTGAGCAGGATCGTAAAACTAAACACTCTTATTATTTGCCGAAAACGGGGATTTGGTCGGGGTGGAAGGTGATCGAACTTGAGGTGGGAGAGGAGGCTAAGAAATAGCCGAGTACTCGCGGACCGGTGAACATGGAGGGGCCGTTGCTGTCATTCTGTAGGGCTTCGAGATAATCATGCATTTCTTTGGATATTTGGGTGACTGAAAAGGTCATTACGTCACCGTCAAAAAGCACTTCATCGTCGTCTTCTTCATCAGTGTCTCGCCTTGATGTCATTGTGAAAAAAGTGGCTACGCCATCTATGGCACCTCGATCATCTTGCTCTTGCCATGAATAAATCTCTCCATTGCGATATAGTTTTATCCAATAGCATTCTTGTTCGGTTGCCGGATTGTCGAGATACTGAGCTTGGAGGACTGCTACCTGATCGTAGGGCATATTAATCCAATTGAATTCAAGACTAATAATCTCAGTGGGAGGATACATGCGTGTATATGATTCATAAATATTTCCATTTCTTTCCACCGTAAGTCTATAGTCATGTCCGGCAATCCCCGGAGTAGGATTCCGGAAGTAACCTTCATTGTCGGGAGTAAGTGTGAATTGAGCTCCATCAGTAATGTCGTTAAGTGTCACGATTGCATCCGTAAGTCGAGTCCGGTCCATCGGCTCGTCCATCGGAGTAGTGAGAGTTATCGCCACTCTTGCTCCTTCGGGAGTCAGTTCCGCCTCTATCACAGTGAGAGGTTCGATGTCATGATACTTGAAATCAAGATCTTTCTCACAGCTTGACAGTAAAAGAGTAAGAATCACAAAGAAAAAGTTTAAGTTAAGGGATCTCAACTTAAATGCAGATTGCGAAAAATATATATGGGAGATGGGTGTAGACATATTTTAAAATTTGAGGGTGTATGATACAGATGGCACGAGACCATACATAGCTTGCAGCACTGCCTGTGTGCCTGATGGTTTCTCAGGATCGTCACGAAAATATACTACATACGGATTATAGCGACAATAAGCATTATAGATGCCAAATGCCCATTCGTAGGTGAATTTTCTGCCTACGTGAGTATATGTGGCAGAGAGGTCGAGCCTATGAGTTGGAGGAGCCTTGTATGAGTTTCGGCTTGAGTAATAATAACAGGTCTCTCCAGCCACTTCATATTTCACGTCGGGAGCAGTAAGTGGTTGTCCGGAAAGGAAAATCCAAGAGCCTGAAAGATTCCATCTATCAGTCAGTTTGAAAATGGCAGTTACTGCGAGGTCGTGCCTTCTATCATTTGATGCATTATACCACTTCCCATCGTTGATACCCGGAATCTTAGTCTGAGTATGGGAAATAGAGTATGCAATCCAACCTGTCAGCCTCCCCGAATTCTTACGCAGCATAAATTCAGCTCCATAGCTTCTTCCTTTGCCACCTAAGATGATGCTTTCAAGAGCTATATCGGAAAAAGAAGTCTTACCATCCTTGTAGTCGTAAACGTTATGAATATCCCTATAATAAGTCTCAGCCGACCAATCATAATCACCGTTCTCTGTCATCCCGGCATATCCTACCGCATAGTGAATGGCAGTCTCCGGCTGCACGATGGCAGATGTAAGGGCATATCGATCGAAAGGAAAGGATGTGGTGGTAGAGCGTATGGCATGGAGATTCTGTGATGATGTCCCTACTCCGGCTTTAATGTTGTGAAGGTCTGTGATATTATACTTGAGGTTGACTCTTGGATCCACTTCGATATATGTCTTGCTATCAAACTGATTAGGCACCCCAAAAGATGACAGAAATTCATGAAATCGATTCTGTGAGAGAGCGGATGCTACGTCGAGTCTTACACCACCCGTGATATAAAATTTTTCAGAGAATGCCCCGGTATAGTCTATCCAAGCGGAGTTCTGCCACAAAGAGCGAATCTCTTTTTCCTTAGTAGAATTTATGAGCCATTCGGCAGACTTGACACCGGTGAGACAGGAGCGAAGTCCAAATTCCAAGCCATGATGCTCGGAAATCTGCCAGCGCATCTTCTCAGTAAGAGAATAATTGTGAATATACGTCAACATGGCCTGGTCAAGAGCCATGATATTCATCTCCATCTTAGGATCAAAATGGGTGAAGGAGCCGGTCGTAGTGAAAGTCACTTTGTCAGTTGCCTTGGCAGTCCAATTGATTGAAGCTCCAAGATTTCCCCAGTATAGTCCCATGAGATTGCTGATAGCCATATTGTCATGACTGATGAAAAACGAACCATCAATGATATGCCCGGAGCGAGGTGTAAAGCGGATTTTTGCAGTGATGTCATAGAAATTCATGATGGTGCTTCTATATTTGGGCACCATCTTCAGAAAAGCATCTACGTAGGAGCGTCGTGCAGTGACGGCAAAAGAGAGTTTATCTTTGACTATTGGACCTTCAGCCTTAATCTTGGCTGCAAGTATGCCTATCGTAGCTGAAGCATGGTAAGCTTCCATATCGCCCGGCATGAGGGTGGTCTCGAGTACGGAAGAGGTAGCATCGCCATACATAGCGGGCATCGGACCCTTGAAAAGAGTGGCGCTTCCGAGGGCATCATCGTTGAAAGTAGAGAAGATTCCCATTACATGGGAGGGATTGTAGAGAGATATACCGTCGAGGAGGACAAGATTTTGGTAGGCGCTGCCACCGCGGACCTCGAAGCCTCCGCCACCATCGCCTTCGCTTCTTACACCCGGAAGAAGCGAAAGAGACTTTATTATGTCGTTTTCGCCTCCGAAAGAAGGGAGTTGGGAGAGGCGGGCGAGTTCAAGGCGCTCAGCACCTATACGGGTATTCTCGATGCGCTGACGAGCAGAGTTTCCGGTGACCGTCACCTCATTCAGCGTGGTCTCCGGAATGGAATCCGCGGATGTATGGGCTGACAAATGAACAATAAAACAGAAGAAACAAATCAGAATGCCTGCAATCTTTTTAACCATGATTTATCACTATCAACGATTAACTATCAACGATTAACTATCAATTGCGCAATGAGAGCTGCGCAACAAATAATCAAGACAATATCATAAAGCGCCTCTCCGAGGCTACTGAGCTTATGTCAGGATGCCCCGGACTGAAGTCCGGGGTTTTGGCATAATGGCAGCTCTCCGAGCTGCTAAGTCAGATTCTTAAATCCAAATCCGATCTGCTAAGTCAGATTCTTAAATCCAAATCCGATCTTCTAAGTCAGATTCTTAAATCCAAATCGGAGCTGCTAAGTCAGATTCTTAAATCCAAATTCGAGCTGATAAGTCAGATTCTTAAATCCAAATTCAAAAAATGAGACTTAAAAAATGAATACTATTTAATTATACGGGAGAAGGATTCGAAATCGTATCTCAAGCCGTCGGGAGTCTCAAACATATCAGTCTTTGCAGTCAGTTCCCAGTCGTCCATTGTTACTTCAGGGAAAAATGTATCTACGTCGTATGGAGAGTCATAAACGTGAGTGATTTCCAGAGAATCGAGCAGAGGGAATGCCTCTTCGTAGATTTGACCTCCTCCTATGATGAAAATTTTATCAGAGCCTTCAGCTTTTTTTGCTATTTCAATAGCTTCTTCAAGAGAATGCGCTATAAGAGAGTCGGGTGCTGTATAGTTCGGATTGCGGGTGATAACAATGTTGGTGCGTCCCGGGAGAGCCTTAGGCAGAGATTCACGGGTCTTGCGTCCCATGATTATGGGATGACCCATTGTCAGGCTTTTAAATCGCTTGAGATCCTCTTTTATGTGCCAAATCAAATCACCGTTGAATCCGATCTCAAAATTATCGCCCATAGCGACTATTGCGCATATTTGATGTTTAGATTTATTCATTTCTTGATTATTTTTTTACTCAACTTTCGCAAGTACTAAAAATCTCACGCAAAGGCGCAAAGTTTTTTCAACGATTAACTATAAACGATTAA
>CAMWQY010000267.1 GCA_947176355.1 uncultured Porphyromonadaceae bacterium | reverse complement strand
CCCACAACGAAGAGCAGGCCCACCAGACCGACCGCATCATCCGCTTCTTCGACGGTCGCCAAGTGATGTAATTGTTCGTTTTACGTTGTACGTTGTACGTTGTACGATGAATCCATCGACTAAAAGAAGCTGACTGATCAAACACAACGTAAAACGTAAAACGCAAAACGTAAAACGTAAAACGCAAAACGCAAAACGCATGATACGATATTTCAAACAAGCATGGGGCAGTCTACGAAAGCAGCCATTGCTGAGCATCATCAGCATTGCGGGCACTGCACTTGCCATATTCCTCATCATGATCATCGTGATGATCGATGAGGTGAAGGTAGTACCTTTCGCTCCTGAGAGCGCACGCGACAGATGGCTCGTGCAGACCGGCGCATCAATAGGAAACAAAGAGTGGGGATCCACTCCTGACAACAATTCTTCCAACGGAGGAATGTCATACGAGACTATCCGGCGTACATTCTACGAGATGGAACTTCCAGAAGCCGTAGGCGCCTTCACATGGAGCAATACGGAAAGTCATCTCTCTGTGCCGGGAAAGACACCGTTCGGTGCTCAGAGGAAAGATACCGACCATGGATTCTGGAAGGTGATGGACTTCAATTTCATTTCAGGTGGTCCATACGATGAGGCTGACGTGGAATCCGGGCTCCAAGTGGCAGTAATCAGCGAGAAACTCGCCCGAAAACTCTTCGACACAACGGACTGCGTAGGAAGGGAATTCTCTATTGACCATGTTCCCTACAGGGTAAAGGGAGTGGTGAGCGACGTAAGCAACATGACCTCGCATGCCTTCGCTAACCTTTGGGTGCCACTGACATCTAACGGTACCGACAAGTTCACATGGTGTTCATACATGGGCTCTATCAGTGCCATCATAGTGCCTAAGAGTAAGGCCGACATCCCGGCAGTACGCGAGGAATACAACAAGGTGTGGGATAAGTTTGAGGACGAAGTCAAAGAGGCAGGTTGGGAATTTTACCGCCGTAAACGACCATACGACCAAGAGACAGCAGTAAGTACCCGCTGGGCCAATATGGAGCCTGATACAGATGCCGTAAAGCGACATGACCTCCTTGTCTACACCATCCTACTGCTCATCCCTGCCATAAACCTCAGCAGTATGACTCAGAGTCGACTGCGCCACAGACGCGAAGAGATAGGAGTACGTCGTGCTTTCGGAGCCACCCGCACTGCAATCATGAGTGAGATTTTCATCGAAAGCCTCATCATTACAATAATAGCCGGACTGATTGGACTCATCCTGAGTATCGCATTCATCTTCCTCGGTGGCAAGACTGTACTTGCCGGAGGAGCGATTGTGACGGGGTTGACATTGGGGATGGTCTTCAACGCCAAAGTGTTCCTAACCGCACTTCTTTTCTGCTTCCTGATGAATCTCATCTCCGCAACATTCCCTTCCTGGCAGGCAGCGAGAACCAACATCGTAAACGCCCTCTCCGGAGGCAATAAATAATCGGTATGAAACGCAAGCTATTGACTCAAATGCGCGCTGAATGGCGCTCAAATATATGGATGGCTCTCGAAATGCTCCTCGTATCTGTGGTGCTATTCGTGCTTGCCGACAAGATTTACACTGTAGTCGCCACCATCAACGAACCTCTCGGCTTCGACTCGGAGCATTGCTATATACTCCGCGTAAGGGAACTCTCGGAGGCAGCCCCGGAATATAGGAAATACGATAATCAGGGGGAACGATGGTCAGACCTCGTGACACTGAAACAGCGTCTTCAGGCCCGCCCGGAGATTTCGGCAGTGACCATGAGTTCCAATGCCGTACCCTATAATCCAAACAGTTCGATGAACCAGCTCGACATCGACACTTTCAGCATGGCGGATGCCCCGCTACTCCGCAGAGCTGTGGACCCTGACTTCTTCAATGTATTCCGCATCGAGGGCGCTGCAGGACAGTCAGCTGAAGAATTAGGTGAGATACTTCAACGCGAACGCATCATCCCCAGCGATAATGCCCTCCTACGCCGGGCTGGGATACGATCGCTTAAGCCTCTCTATGGAAAGCAGATGGTAATGAGTGGACAGGATACATTGACCCTGAGAGCTTCTTTTAAGCCCATGAAAGCCAGTGATTATCAGACGGTACACGGATGGGCAGGGGCCTCGATGTTCGAGAACTTCAATCCCCGCTACTTTCTCGGCTTCATGGAAGGACTCTCCGTCAGGGTCAAGGACAATATGGACAAGGACTTCATGGAGAAGCTCATGGCTGATGCCGACGGCGAGCTCAAGGTAGGCAACTGGTATATTGCATCGGTCGAATCTTTTGACTCGATAAGAGAAAACTACAACCGCGATGCTAAGGCAGAGACGCGCAACACTATAGTCTGCGCACTCTTCCTTCTGGTCAACATCTTCCTCGGCATTCTCGGCACATTCTGGTTCCGCACCCAGCAGCGCAACCGCGAGATAGCTCTCCGCATGGTAAGCGGCGCAACACGAGGCGACATCTTCCGTCGTATCGTCGGAGAAGGAGAAGTGCTCCTATTGCTCGTGACCCCTATCGCAATAGTCATCGATTGGTTGCTGACTCATTATGAGTTCACCTCGTGGTATGACGGCTATTTTGAGCCTGTGCATTTCTGCGTGAGCGTGCTCGCCGCCTGGGTGCTGATGGCACTGATGATTGCAGTAGGCATTTACTTCCCCGCCCGCCGCGCTATGGCCATCTCCCCCGCAGCAGCTATGAAGACCGACTGATATGGAAAGCAGGCTTTCCAGCCTGCTCCTCCCTCATGGACCCCCACCCCAACACCCGAAACCGACGAAATTAATGAAAACGCTATTAAATATTAAATACTTTGGGATCGCCGTGGCAGCCCTTGTCTCCTTCTTTATGACGGGGCTGCCCATCGAAGCGAGAATCATCACCCTCGACGAGGCTGTGCTTACCGCACGAGCCAACAGCGTGGATGCTGCAGTTGCCCTCAACCAGCTTCGCACAAGCTACTGGAGCTACCGCACCTATCGTGCCGATCTCCTGCCGGAAGTGACTTTCAATGCCACAGTTCCCTCTTACAGGAAAAGCTACAGTGCATACCAACTCGACGACGGTAGCTTCACTTTTGTGCGCAATAATTATATGCAGATGAATGGTGAAGTGTCAGTGAAACAAAATATTTGGTTTACGGGAGGTAGCCTTTCGCTCAATACATCTCTCGACTGGCTCCGCCAACTCGACAAAGGAGCCACCAACAGGTTTATGTCCGTACCTGTTGCGCTGACACTCAACCAGCCGATATTCGGAGTAAACCACGTGAAATGGAACCGTCGCATTGAGCCAATCAAATATGAAGAGGCTAAAGCTCAGTTTATGAGTGCTTCTGAACAGGTGGCAATGAATGCTGTAGCGTATTTTTTCGACCTCCTGATGGCAAAGGAAAATCTTGGAATCGCGCAGCAAAATTATGACAATTCGAAGAAACTTCATGAAGTGGCGATAGTGAAGCGCGATATGGGACAGATAAGCCGAAACGACCTGCTGCAACTCGAGCTCAACCTGCTTAATGCAGAATCTACACTCACCGATAGGGAAAGCAGCTATCGTGCGGCAATGTTTGCTCTTAAGTCTTTTCTCGATATCGAAGATGACGAGGATTTGGAACCCGCTGTGCCGGAAGAAGTACCTGCCGGAGAACTCGTGTATGCCGATGTGCTCGACAAAGCCCTTGAAAATAACTCGTTCTCGCGCGAGATACGTCGCAGACAGCTTGAAGCTGACTACAACGTGGCTAAAGCAAAGGGAAACATGCGTCAGATCAATCTGTTTGCTCAGGTTGGCTTCACCGGGACTGCCGACAATACCGCTGATGCATACAATTATCTGAAAGACAACCAAGTGGTAGAATTAGGATTTTCTATTCCGCTGATCGATTGGGGCAAAAGGAAAGGACAAGTGAAAGTAGCTGAAAACAACCGTAAGGTGATAGAAAGCAGAATCCGTAAGGAGCAAATGGAGTTCAATCAAGATATCTTCATCCTCGTGGAGCGCTATAACAATCAGCGGCGTCAGCTTGAGATATCACAGAGAGCCGACACT
>CAMWQY010000266.1 GCA_947176355.1 uncultured Porphyromonadaceae bacterium | reverse complement strand
AAAAGACTGTAAACCGCGAAAAGCTTAATACCCTCCGTAGATTGTCTATCTGATGATATCCACCGCGCCCTGCTCTCCGGCGTTTTCCGGAGTATGGGCGCGTTGCCATGCCATATCCATACTTTGCATTGTGCCATCTACCTCGATTGCTGAGATATCAGAATCTTTTTCGGAATAAAAATCCCTTTATCCCAAAAATTTTTATTATCTTTGCATTCCAAAGCGTACCTAATGACTTTAAACCCTTTAACCGACATAAAGCCCTTAAGGACCTTAAGCTAAAAAAAGAACTAACTAAAATATAATCATGCTAAACTATTCATTCTAATGGAACAGGTATTCGCTTATATCATCGGCCTCGGTGCCGCTGTGATGATGCCTGTCATCTTCACAATCCTTGGCGTCTGCATCGGAATCAAATTCGGAGATGCCCTAAAGAGCGGTCTTAAAGTCGGCGTCGGCTTCATCGGACTCTCTATCGTTACTGCCCTTCTCACTTCCGCACTCGGTCCGGCTCTCCAAAAAGTGGTTGAGATCTACAATCTTCAGCTCAAAGTTTTCGATATGGGTTGGCCCGCTGCCGCTTCCGTAGCTTACAACACTGCCGTCGGAGCTTTCATCATCCCGGTATGTCTCGGAGTCAATCTCCTCATGCTGCTGACAAAGACCACCAGAACTGTCAATATCGACCTCTGGAACTACTGGCATTTTGCATTCATCGGTGCTGTAATCTACTTCGCTACCGAGTCGCTCGCCTGGGGCTTCTTCGGAGCTATTATATGCTATATCGTCACTCTCGTGCTCGCTGATATGACTGCATATAAGTTCCAGCACTTCTACAAAGACATGGAAGGCATCTCAATCCCTCAACCTTTCTGTGCAGGCTTCGCTCCATTTGCATGGATCATCAATAAGGGACTCGATAAAATCCCCGGTCTCAACAAGATTGAGATCGATGCAGAAGGCATGAAAAAGAAATTCGGCATCATGGGTGAGCCTCTCTTCCTTGGTGTTGTAGTAGGCGTAGGCATTGGTTGCCTCACATGCACTTCTTGGGCTGAAATCGTCGACAGTATCCCCCGCATCCTCTCTCTTGGCATCAAGATGGGCGCCGTAATGGAACTTATCCCGCGCGTGACTGTCCTCTTCATCGAAGGTTTGAAACCAATCTCTGATGCCACCCGTGCTCTTATTGCAAGGAAGTTCAAGAATGCCGATGGCTTAAGCATCGGTATGTCTCCGGCACTTGTCATCGGACACCCCACTACTCTCGTTGTTTCTCTTCTCCTTATCCCTGTGACTCTTCTTTTGGCTGTCATCCTTCCCGGCAACCAGTTCCTCCCTCTCGCTTCCCTCGCCGGCATGTTCTATCTTTTCCCACTCGTGCTCCCATTCACAAAGGGAAATGTGCTCAAGACTTTCATCATCGGTGTAATCATCATCACTGCAGGTCTATATATGGTCACTAACATTGCTCCCGCATTCACATTGGCTGCCCACGACGTATTTATTGCCACCGGCGACTCTGCCGTTGCCATCCCTGATGGTTTCGAAGGTGGTGCTCTCGACTTTGCATCGTCCCCTCTCTGCTGGGCTCTCTACCAGTGTACTGTCAATCTCAAATGGATCGGAGCAGGAGTACTCGTAATCCTTGCCTGTGGCATGATGTGGTGGAACCGCGTCCATATCGCCCGCAACCAGCGCGAAATGATCGCCAAAAATTCCGACGACCTCCAACAAAACATCTGATATTTCTTTTTTACTGTTTCAGGCTTTAGCCTGAAAAAAAACAATGACAAAATGAAAAAACTCCTATTTTCCCTCGCTGCCATAGCCGCAGCATTCTCAATGTCTGCTCAGACAGAATACAAAATCCAACGTGCCTGCCACCCCGACGACGTAAAGGAATATGACACAGCTCAACTCCGCGACCGCTTCTGCATGGAAAAGGTGATGGAAGAAAATAAAATAAACCTTACCTACTCTATGTACGACCGCGTGATTTTCGGCGGTGTTGTTCCTGTAGGCAAGACTATCACACTCGAGACCATCGATCCTCTCAAGGCTGAATACTTCCTTGATCGTCGCGAACTCGGAGTAATCAACGTAGGCGGCGACGGCATTGTAAACGTCGACGGCAAAGACTACGAACTTCACTTTAAGGATGCTCTCTATGTAGGATGTGGCAACAAAAACGTAACTTTCCGCAGCAAGAATGATGCAAATCCAGCCCGTTTCTACCTGAACTCCACTCCTGCCTACAAGCAGTATAAGACTCAGCTCATCACTATCGATGGCCGCAAGGGCACTATACCAGCTAACCGTATGCACCTCGGTTCACTCGAAGAGAGCAACGACCGAATCATCAACCAGCTCATCACAAACAATGTGCTTGAAGAAGGTCCTTGCCAACTTCAGATGGGTCTCACCGAGCTCATGCCCGGAAGCGTCTGGAACACAATGCCGGCTCACACCCACGACCGCCGCGTAGAAGCTTACTTCTACTTCAACGTACCCGAAGGCAACGCAATCTGCCACCTCATGGGCGAACCTCAGGAGACTCGCGTAGTATGGCTCCACAATGAGCAAGCCATCATGAGCCCGGAATGGAGCATCCACGCAGCTGCCGGCACATCCAACTATATGTTCATCTGGGGTATGGGAGGCGAAAACCTCAACTACAACGACAAAGACGAAATCAAATACCTCGACATGAAATAATCTATGGAGGGGAGGCTTTCCAGCATCCCCACAAATTACCTCGTAGGGACGCACCGCTCGTGCGTCCTTTTTTTACACGTAGCAAAGAAAAGGGACACACATCTCGTGTGTCCCTACATTTTGGGTCATATTTCAATAATCACTTCTTTTCTTCGCGTCTTCTTTCTATTGCGCGGTGCACATTGTGTATCTCCTTCACAGCGCAGAATGCAGCTGCTACGGTTGCTACCTTAAGTGCCAATTTTGCGATATCAAATGCGAGGTGCAATGCACCATCATGTTTTTCTTCATGTGCCATTTTTCTTGTGTTTTTTATAGTCCTTAAATTAATATCAAAATGTGCTTCACAGATCTTAAATCAAGATAGCAATTCTTAATTATGCATTGTGAATTATGAATTGCTTTCCAAAGGTTTCATCTATAAAACAATCCAAAGGCACCGAAGGTTTTCCCCCCGACGCCTTTTTTATCCAACAATATTGATTATTTACTCATTGTTTATTGCCCAATACTCATTGTTTATTGCCCAATACTCATTGTTTATTGTTCAATACTTAACACTTCGAAGCCCACCGGGCTTCGCCTCATTTCCCCATCTGAAAATGCCGCGAAGCCAATCGATACCCGTCGCAGAACACCTCCACAGTATAATCCCCCGCAGTAAGCGTAGTATTCACATCCCAATAGATAGTCACTGAAATCTCATCATTAGAGTATTCCACCTGACGGTGAGCCGTAGCCTGCACATTTGCCCCATCCATAGGGAAGGTCACATTGCCTCCAAGCAAACTTCCTTCCGGAGTCACAATCCTGACATAGAAATCCTTCATGCCGGCTGCTGCCGTGGTATTCGGACTTACAGTAAAGCCCACTGCCAACTGCTGAGCCTTATTGATCTTCTTCTCAGTCTTACCCTTGCGGTTCAAAGCCGAAAGATAAAGGCCGGTTATATTAAGCTTCTTAGCCTGCTTCACGGTCTGAGTCAACTCCTCATTGCTCTTGGTTGCCACAGTGACAGCTGAAGTTAATTCCTCATTGCGTGAACGCACCTCCTGAAGATCCTTCTTCAGACCCTCATTCTCTTTCGACAGACGGTCGATCTCCTCAAGATAATGCTTCAAGATGCCGCGCAGAGTAGCTATCTCACCCTCCAGCTCCTTGATTCGGTTGCGGTTGGCTGCATTGTTGCGCTTCTCCTTATCCAATTCTTGGAGAAGGCCCTCCACCTTCATTCGCGCCTCATTGTATTGCTGCACCAGCGAATCATTCTTCAGATACATTTGCTGGTCTTCATACATACTGAAATTGGCATTCAGCTCATTGAACTCATTCGTCAGCACAAGCCGATCATTGGCAAGAGCCAGCGAATCTGCTCG
>CAMWQY010000265.1 GCA_947176355.1 uncultured Porphyromonadaceae bacterium | reverse complement strand
CGAACCGGACTTCTGGCAATGGCGCGACAGCCTCGACCTCGTCCCCCACGAAGACCCCGACTGCCGCACGATGCGCCTCGTCTACCGCCCCGCCCACACAGCCTTCAAGCACCGAGGCGGCGTAGCCAACGCCCTCAACATCAAATCCCACTTCAACTAACGCCCCAAAAAGGGTCTTTTGTTATGATATTTTAACATAAATTTTTGACCAATATTTGCGTATGTAATAAAAAAAACTGTAAATTTGCAATGTTTATTCCCGGTAGCCTCTGGTTTCAAGCTATCGGGTTTGGTTTTATATATGGTACGGTAGATCCCCAGTATGTTTAATTAGAACTTTGCCATGAAATACTCGGTGTTTGAAGACATTATTTCTCCTGAGCGTATGCAGCGATATCTTGTAGCGTGCAATAACGACACACGCAGAGCAATGACATTGTATAGATACAACATCAAACTCTCGCAGGAATTGTTGGCAATAATAGGATATTTCGAAGTTGCTCTTCGCAACAAAATCAATAACATATTGATAACTCAATTTGGCAATAACTGGCTAAGAGATGCCATTCTTCCTAATGGTATCTTTTACTCCGACCACAGGGTACAAAAGACTAAAAGCATTATCCGGAAAGTTTATCAGGGATTATGCCGCTCCAATGCTTACAACCATAACAGACTCCTCTCCGAAATGGAATTTGGTATATGGAAATATATGTTTTCAAACGTTCAGTATTCTCTTACAGGTCAAATATTACTTTCCATTTTCAAGAATAAACCGACCTCTTCCCCATCTAAGCAATATACCAATACTTATATATTTCGAGAGCTTGATTATATCAATAATCTTCGTAATCGTATTGCTCATCATGAACCAATATGTTTTGGTAATGGATGTAATCATAATTCTATAGATACATCTTATGCCCTCAACCGCTATAATCGCATCTTAACCTTGCTCCATTGGCTTGATATCGATGGGGAGGCATTGCTATACGGATTCGGAGATCTCAATAATATTATCCGTAAGATAGACAACCTACCATGTTGCTGATTCTGATTAATATAAAATTATAACAAAATACAAAGACTTAATATATGAATATTAATATTAATAGTACCGATCTCAGTCAGAATACCCTCGATGGAGATCACCCTACGGTGACAAAGCCAAGATGCGGTATGGTCTTATTAAAATATGAAAGATCACACAGTTTCAGATGCAGTAATTGCAACCGAGATAAAGTCTCAAAGAAAATTGCCATTTCACAGAAGAATCCGACGCAACTCATCTGTAACGCTTGCTATGGATATATAATTTCAAGAAATGAAATAAAGTAAGCTCGCTCCGCTCCGCATGAATGAGGCACCCTCCAATACTTTTTCCCGAAGTCAAACAACGTAATAAAGCATGCTCCGCATGCGCCCCACCGAGTCCATTGAGAAACCTGCAAACTTAAATATAATATGTATTTCAAACCTCAGACCCACCGCTGCATGAGTTGCGGCCATACATTTACCTATATGCAGGGTGACTTCATCTTCGAAATGTTCCCCAAGTGCCCGAAGTGCGGCTCACTACTTACCCGCAAGATCCACTTCATCTGAAAGACCTTGCACCCTGCAATGTGTAGCGCCAGCGAAGCAAGCCTCAGCGCACTCCACTTCCGAGTAGAGTATTCATAATTCGTAATTCATAATTCATAGTTAAAGCTCAGCGAGCCCTTCGCTACTTTGATCTCCTGCCTCATTTCAAAATATTTTGCTTTGAACCAAGTTGAACAGCTGTGTATTTTTGAATATGGCTTTTTTTGATTATTTTTGCAAACGAATAAATCAAAATCAAACACCTAACAACTATGAATAATATTCTAAAATTATCTTTTGCGCTAATCCCGGCAATTATCTTGGGAGGATGCTCCGGAGGACAGGATTCTCAGGAACCGACCCCAACGCCAAACCCTCCGGCTCAGGAGAAATTGGAGATCAAAATCAGTCCTTCTGTAGCTGGCAGCCGTGCCACTGACTATGGGTTTGAAACCGGCGACTGTATCGGTCTTTATGTGGTGAACTATTCAGGAGACAATCCGGGAACTCTAACCGACTCCGACAACCATGTCAGCAATATGCGCTTCAGTTATAACGGAACATGGACCCCGGACTCACAAGTGACTTGGGCAGACAACGAGACTCCTGCCGACTTCTATGTTTACTACCCGTATTCAGGCGTTATGTCAGTAAATGCTTACGAATTTGCTGTCAAGAAAGACCAATCTACAGAGTCTGCTTACAAGGCATCAGACCTTATGACCGGAAAGACCATCAATGTAGCTCCGACTGCATCGGCTATAGAAATCCCCGTCAGCCATACAATGAGTCGGGCTTCCATCTACCTTGAGGCAGGAAACGGTTTCACTTCCGAGTCCCTCTCCAAATCTGATGTTTCAGTAAGAATAAATGGAGTTAAATGCAATGCTACTGTAAAGCTCGCTACCGGAGATGTGACCCCTGTAGGAGAAACGGCAACTATTACACCGCTGTTTACAGACAACTGCTACAAGGCTCTGATAGTGCCGCAGACTGTGGAAGAATGCAATCTTATCACAGTGATTGTCGACGGCAGGGAATACAAACTACAAAAAGGGTTCACTTTCCAAAGAGGCAAGAACCATAATTTCACTGTAATATTGAGCAAGACATCTGCCGGAGTAAATGTCAACATCACCCCTTGGGATGAGGATGACGCCGACAATGGAGGCACAGCCGAATAAAACACGTCAAGGATATGAATAAACAACTGACCACATACGGCCTCCTGACGGTTTTGACTTTGACTGCATGTTCCGAAGATTTACTAAAATCTCCGGGACAGGAAATGCATGAGAATGGAACCATAAACCTTTCCGGAGAAATCAATCAGGTGGCTACAACACGTGTAAATGATGAGGGTTTTGCCGACGGTGATGTGATGGGTGTCTATATAGTAGACTACAACGGAAATAATCCCGGCACTCTTCTTGCCAAAGGAAACCGAGGAGATAACGTACGCCATACATTTGACGAAGCTGCTTTCCGTTGGAGTTCCGCCTACGATCTCTATTGGAAAGACAAGCACACACGCATCGACGTATATGGATATTATCCGTTTGGCACTCCTGATGATGTAAACAACTATAAATTCACGGTAAAGACTAATCAAGCTTCTATTCCCAACGACGGCACTATGGGCGACTACGAGGCGTCTGATTTCCTATGGGGAAAAGTGGAAGGTGTCGAACCTACATCAAGCGTTATCCGTCTTCCCATGACCCACCGTATGGCTAATGCGCGTGTCACTCTTACGGAGGGCACCGGGTTTGCCGATGGTGAATGGGCTGAGACAAAAAAGCAAGTGCTTGTCTGCAATACTGTTCTCGATGCTGTGATCGATCTCTCCACCGGATCAGTGAAAGCTGATGGGAATGTCAGCAACTCATCGATTACCCCCAGTAAGCGTGGCGACGAATGGCGTGCCATCGTAGTGCCTCAGACTGTCACCGCAGGTACGAACCTATTCAATATTACAATAGGTGGTATACCTTATCGCTTCTCAAAAAGCGAGGATTTTAGTTACGCGCCGGGCAAGATGAGTAACTTCACTATAAAAGTGGATAAGAAAGAGCTTACCGGCGACTATGCGCTCACTCTCGTCAGCGAAAGCATTACTGCATGGGAGACCGACCTTGTGAGCCACGACGCCACTTCAAAGGAATACGTGATAGTGGAGTCCACACCCGGCGGACTGAAGCAAGCCATCATAGATGCAGGCAAGGACTACACTAAGCTTAAAAACCTGAAGATTACCGGAGAGGTCGACTCCCGTGATTTCTACTTTATGCGCGACGAAATGGACGCTCTCCAGGCACTCAATCTCAAGGAAGTGAAGATACAGGCATTCGGTAACGAGCCAATATACAATATTTCTTGCAAAGAAGATCAAATTCCACCAAGCGCATTTTACTCGAACGCTACTGTTTCAGGCAAAGCCAGCCTTACAAGAATAATCCTTCCCGACAGATTAAAATCCATTGGGGCGAGAGCATTCTATGGATGTAAAAACCTT
>CAMWQY010000264.1 GCA_947176355.1 uncultured Porphyromonadaceae bacterium | reverse complement strand
GGATTGTTCATGGCGAGGTCAGCGAGAACCTTGCGGTTGATTTCCACACCTGCCTTGTGGATGAGGCCCATAAGCTGGCTGTATGACAGACCTTCAAGACGGGCTGCAGCGTTGATACGCTGGATCCAGAGGGCACGGAAATCGCGCTTTTTCTGCTTGCGGTCGCGGTAGGCGTAGGTGAGACCCTTCTCCCATGTATTCTTCGCTACGGTCCACACATTACGGCGGCTGCCATAGTAGCCACGGGTGAGTTTAAGGATTTTCTTGCGTTTTGCTCTTGAGGCAACGTGATTTACTGATCTTGGCATTTTTTTGAAGTTTTTTGAATGTCAGCGGCTTTTTTGCTCTTGGTTGCTGTGCATTCGGTTTGTAAAAAATGTTTTGTTTGTTCTCCCGTTAGGAAAAGATTAGCGGAGATTGAGAAGTGACTTCACCTGGCGCATGTTGGCGCTGTCTACGAGTGTAGTGTGGTCGAGGTTTCTCTTACGCTTAGTGCTCTTCTTTGTCAGAATGTGGCTGTGGTAAGCGTGTTTTCTTTTGATCTTTCCTGTGCCGGTGAGCGCGAAACGCTTCTTCGCCGCGCAGTTGGTCTTTACCTTTGGCATTTTCTTTAAATTTTTAGTTGTTTGTTTTTACCTCGGCATCGCCCTCCCTTATTGAGTGGGCGTGCCTACGGTCTCTAATTATTAAATGGTTCTTCCGAACGTTTCTTTTTATTCTTCAGTCTCGGAATTCTCATCCGAAGCTTCAGCTTTTGGAGCCTCCTTGGGAGCCTTCTGCTTCTGATTGTCTTGCTTTGGGGCAGCCTTCTTTGCTCCTGCCTTGAGAGGGGCCATCATGATAGTCATGCGCTTTCCTTCAAGCACAGGCATTGACTCAAGTCTGCCATAGTCTTCCAAATCATTGGCAAATCTCAGCAATAATACTTCTCCTTGCTCTTTAAAAAGGATCGAGCGACCTCTGAAAAATACGTAAGCCTTCACTTTCGATCCTTCTTTTAAGAAGCCGATGGCATGCTTCAGCTTGAAGTTGTAGTCATGGTCGTCGGTCTGCGGTCCGAATCGAATCTCTTTCACCACAACCTTGGCTGCCTTAGCCTTCTGCTCCTTCTGGCGCTTCTTCTGCTGATAGAGGAATTTCTGATAGTCGATGATTCGACATACAGGAGGATCTGCTTGGGCAGTGATCTCAACGAGGTCAAGTTCCAGTTCATCGGCAAGGCGACGTGCCTTCTCAATAGGGTAGATGCCGGGTTCGACATTGTCGCCTACAAGACGTACCTCACGAGCGCGGATCCTTTCATTGATGACGTGCTGATCCTTGCCATTGCTGTTACTGTTTCTGTCGCCGGGTGCTGGCTTTTGTCCCGGCTTCGGACGATTGGCTCCCATCGGGGGGCGTGGTCCGCTAAATTGGGGTTTTTTCTCCAAAGTGTGGTGTTGGTGTTGGTTTAACTTATTTTATTTCATTATAATTGTCACTCTTCTCTGTGAGTGGCTTCTTTCACTTCATTGTTGACAAGGTCAGCAAAGTCTGCAATACTCATCACTCCCTTGTCTCCGTCGCCCTGCTTGCGAACTGCAACTGCACCTTCTGCAGCCTCCTTTTCGCCTACAATGAGAAGGTAAGGGATCTTCTTAAGTTCATTGTCGCGGATCTTCTTGCCGATCTTCTCATTGCGGTCGTCGATGATAGCACGTACACCATCCTTATCGAGCGTCTTCACTACCTCGCGCGCATAGTCGTTATACTTCTCTGAGATTGGAAGCACTACACACTGGTCAGGGATAAGCCAGATAGGAAGTTTGCCGGCGGTATGCTCAAGAAGAACTGCTACGAAACGTTCCATAGATCCGAAAGGTGCGCGGTGGATCATCACCGGACGGTGTTTCTGGTTGTCAGCTCCTGTATACTCAAGGCCGAAACGTTCGGGTAGATTGTAGTCTACTTGAATGGTACCAAGTTGCCAACGACGTCCGATAGCATCCTTTACCATAAAATCAAGTTTCGGACCATAGAAGGCAGCTTCCCCTTCTACTTGCTTTGCTTTCAGTCCCTTTTCGGCGCAAGCTTCGATGATTGCATTCTCGGCAAGATGCCAGTTCTCATCCGAACCAATATATTTCTCCTTATTGTTTGGGTCGCGAAGAGAAATCTGAGCCTCAAAGTTCTTGAAATCGAGAGCCTTGAAAATATAGAGGATTATATCCATCACCTTTAGGAATTCTCCCTTGATTTGCTCAGGTGCGCAGAAGATATGAGCATCATCCTGAGTAAATCCGCGTACACGGGTGAGACCGTGTAGCTCACCGCTCTGTTCGTAGCGGTATACTGTGCCGAATTCTGCAAGACGCATCGGGAGATCACGGTAGCTGCGTGGAGCTGCCTGATATATCTCGCAGTGGTGAGGACAGTTCATCGGCTTAAGCATATATTCCTCTCCCTCTTCCGGAGTATGGATGGGCTGGAAGGAATCCTTGCCATATTTTGCCCAGTGACCTGAAGTAACGTATAGAGCCTTGTTGCCGATATGCGGGGTGATCACCTGAAGATATCCGTATTCTTTCTGTATCTTGCGGAGGAACTGCTCGAGGCGGTCGCGAAGAGCTGCGCCCTTAGGGAGCCAAAGAGGCAGACCTTGACCAACTCTCGGAGAGAATGCAAAGAGTTCCATTTCTTTTCCGAGCTTGCGGTGGTCGCGTTTTTTAGCTTCTTCCAGAAGAGCAAGATATTCGTCGAGCATCTTTTTCTTGGGGAATGAGATGCCGTATACGCGCACGAGCTGGTCTCTCTTTTCGTCTCCTCTCCAGTATGCTCCTGCGAGAGACAGAATCTTGACAGCCTTGATAGGTGCTGTATTGGGGATATGTGGACCACGACAGAGATCTGTGAAGTCACCCTGAGTATATGTGGTGATGTGTCCGTCTTCGAGTTCGCTGATAAGCTCGCACTTGTAAGTCTCGTTGCGGTCGCCAAACATCTTCAGAGCATCTGCCTTTGAGATGTCTTTGCGCACGATGGCTTCCTTGCGTGCCACGAGTTCCTGCATTTTCTTCTCAATCTTCGGGAATTCTTCAGATGTTATTTTGTGTTCTCCCGGGTCGATATCGTAGTAGAAACCATTTTCGATGGCAGGTCCGATACCGAATTTGACACCCGGATAGAGTTCCTGAAGGGCTTCGGCGAGAAGGTGTGCAGAAGAGTGCCAGAAAGCGTGCTTGCCTTCCGGGTCGTCCCATTTGAAGAGTTCGATGGTAGCGTCCTCATTGACAGGACGGGATATATCCCAATCCTGACCGTTGATTTTGGAGGCGAGCACGTCGGCTGCAAAGCGCGGGCTGATGCTCTCAGCTATTTGAAACGGGGTAACACCTGCTTCAAACTCCTTTTTCGATCCGTCTGGAAAGGTTATCGTGATCATGTTGAATATTTTCTTTTTGTTAGTTTAATAATCTGTCAATCACGCACGTATGAGGTCCAAAAGCGGCAAATGACCACATCTGGGCGTGAATTAACGCGCAAAGATACAAAAAAAATCACAAATCCACAAATATTTAGCTTCTTATTTGTTTAATAAGAGAATTTTATTAATTTTGCAATTCGGTTGCTCACACAGAGTGCGCAGAGTTGCGAAGTAGGCCGAGAAATCTAAACCTAAACTGATTAAACCTTTTAAACCCCTATAAATTTTTAAACTAAATAAACCTTTATAACAAATGATAAAAGAAGAAGTGAAGGCTCTCCTCGAAGAGTATCTTGACGCTCCGGAAGCCTGGAGCGACAATGTGATGATAGAAGTAGATCCCAAGACTCTTGACTGCCGTCTTTATGATGAGGACGATGCTGATGTTGAGGAATCGGAAAAAGACTATTGGGAAGTGATGGAGCTCTTGCAGATGGCATCCGATGATTCCGGACGTTGGGAGATCGACCCCGAAGCCCTTGACGAGCTCGCAGGCTCCTACCGGTATCAATGAAATGATATGCTTGGTTCAGATGCAAACAATATTAAAAAAAACAGCTTTGAATCATTGATTCAAAGCTGTTTTTGTGTCCGAAATGAGACTCGAACTCACACGAGCGAAAGCTCACTACCCCCTC